>JANQTR010000150.1:9556-13402 GCA_030731635.1 Erythrobacter sp.
ATGCCGATGCCGCCGCTGTCGCTGTCGCAGCGCGCGGTGCAAAGGCCGTCAGCGCCAGACCAGTGCGGCCATGGCTTGCCAGCCGCAACCGCGCCATGCCCGGCTTTGCCGAATGGCCCAGCGGTAACTGTGCCAGCGGTTCTACCCGCAATGCCGCGATCAGCGGGGTGATCAGCGCGCAGGTAAATGCTTGCGCCGCTGCACCATCGCAGACGATGCGGGCCAGCGCGGGGAGGTCGCCCAGCTGCTTGCCCGCATCGAATTGCGCCAGTGCCGCCAGCACCTCTGCCACTTCGGGCAAGGCGTGCCATGCCGCCACGGCGGCATCGCAGCTGGGCTGCGGAGCATAGGAGCCCCGCAGCTGCGCTATCTCGGGGTGAACCTGCATCGCGCGGCTATCCCCGGCACCCTCAGAAAAACATCGCCGGCGGCGGCGGCGGGATGATTTCGTAAATATAGACCATGATATCAACAACCCGATCATCCGGCCCGTTGGCAGCCATCACCGATCCGAACAGCGCCTGCGCGCCTTCCAGTCCCGGAATCTGGTCGAGAGCAATTGTGGGAAACTTCATAATCTTACGCCCCTTGCTAGACCGCACCTGCCCTTTGCAGCGTGCAGGCCAGCAAAGTGCCGCACTGGCGCCCTCCAGCGAAATTAAATGATTGTAACCGGCCCGCGCTCACCCCTATGCCACCTGCCATGACTACTCCCCCCGCCCGGTTCGATGCGCGCGCAGCATCGCAATGGTTTTTCCGCCACGGCCATACCGGCTGGCTCGGCCTGAGGTTCACCGATCAGGGCGAAAACTGGGTCGAACTGGAGTTGCCCTGGCGTGAAGATCTGCTGGGCGATCGCAGCCGCCCGGTGTTGGCATCCGGCCCGATCATCAGCCTGATGGACATGGCCAGCGGCATGGCAATCTGGCAGGCAAGCGGCAGCTTCAATCCGGTCGCGACGCTCGATCTCAGGGTCGATTACCAGCGCCCCGCACGCGAGCGGGCCAGCGTGCGCGGAAGGGTGGAATGTTATCGCCGGACCCGTTCGGCCGCATTTGTGCGCGGGATTGCCCATGATGGTGATCTGAACGATCCGGTGGCGCATATCGCGGGCGTGTTCATGACGATAGGCGCTGATCCGCGTGAGGCGAACCCGGCATTGCAGGGAAGCGGCGGTGAGTGACGTGCCAGAACTCCCCGGCGAATTCTCGGTTGATCTGCCCGCCTATGCCCGTTCGCTCGGCATCGTGGTCACCGGTGAGGAGAGCGGCATGCCGGTGCTCAGCGTCGATTTTGGCCCGATGGTCGAAGGCCGCCCGCAGCATTTCCATGGCGGGGCGACAGCGGGCCTGCTGGAGACCGCGGGCTATGCTGCGCTGCGCACCGCGCTGATCGCGGCCGGGCGCGATCCGCAGCTGAAACCGATCAACATCACGGTGCAATATCTCGCCGCGGGCAAATCCAAGCCAAGCTTTGCGATCGGCCGCATTACCCGGCTGGGACGGCGCAACGCCAATGTCACGGTTGAGGCCTGGCAGGATGACCGCGCCCGCCCGATTGCGACGGCGGTGATGAATATCCTGATGGCTTAAGGCCAGATAACTTAGGGCGGCGTAACCGGCGTTGGCGAGGGCGCCGGTTGCACCGCGACGCCATCTTGCGTGACCCGCAACTCGACCGGCACACCCTTCTGTGACAGCACCATCCCGTCATTGTCGATCCTGAGCGTGGCGCCATCCTCGCCTAACGGTATTTCTCCGCCCTCTCCCCCCAACATGTCGACATCAAGCTGCTGGATTGGACCTTCGGGATCAGGGGACTCGGTCGGTTTGGGCTGCGGCGCGGCTTCGATCTTCAATGCTCCGCGCATGAAATCGCGCCAGATGCGGGCTGGCGTACTGCCACCGGTGATGCCCTTCATCGGCGCGTTGTCATCGTGGCCGATCCACACGCCGACAACCAGATCGCCCGCATATCCCACGAACAGCGCATCACGGTAATCCTGCGTGGTGCCGGTCTTGCCGAAATTAGCGATCGGCAACACCGCGTTGCGCCCGGTCCCGCGGTTGATCGCGGCGCGCAGCATCGTTTCAAGGTCTTCGTGGGTGCGCGATGACATGCTGTCTTGGCGGGTGGTCAGCCATTCCCACCAGCTGCGTTCCCCGCGCGCAAAGGCGTGGGGTTCAACCGGAAATTCATTGGCGGCAATCCCGGCATAGGCGGCCGTCAGCTCCATCAGCGTCATCACCGATGTGCCAAGCGCCAGGCTGGGATCGCCGTCAGCCATGGGCGCAGTGATGCCGAGCGAACGGGCCGAGCGGATCACCTTGTCGCTGCCCACGGCCTGCAACAGCCGGTACGCTGCGACATTGCTCGATTGCGCAAAGGCATCTTCCAGCGTGATCTGATCGGAATACCGTCCGCCCGAATTCTTGGGGCGATAGCTGCCTTGGGTGATCGGGGTGTTGGGAATGGTATCATCCGGTTCCCAACCGGCGTCCAACGCGGCGAGGTAAACGAAGGTCTTGAAGGTCGATCCCGGCTGGCGGCGCGCCTGTGTCACCCGGTTGAAAGGGGATTTGCCATAGTCGCGCCCGCCCACCATGGCCACCACTTCGCCATTGCGCCGCATCGCCACCAGCGCGACCTGCGCCCCGCCCAAGGGTGCGCGCGCGACCGCGCGGCTGGCCAATGCCTGAAGCCGCGCATCAAGCGTGGTGGTGAGCACTTGCCGCGAATAGCTCGCCTCCATCCCCTCACGCGCCAATGGCAGCGCCCAATCGGCGAAATAGGTGCCGGTCGGCAGGTTATCATTGCGCGCGCGCACATCGATCCGTGGGTCGGGCAGCGCGTCTGCCTCGGCTTGCGTCAAATAACCATCACGCACCATCGACTGGACCACCAGTGCCATCCGCGCCCGCGCCTTGTCATAATGCTTGGTCGGGGCATAGCGCGAAGGCGCCTGCAACAACCCCGCCAGCATCGCCGCCTGTTCGGGCCGCAGCTTTTCAGGCTGGCGGAAGAAATAGTGCAGGCTCGCCGCGCGCAGCCCGTATTGATTGTCGCCGAAATAGGCATTCGACAGATATCGTTCGAGGATTTCGTCCTTGGTCAGCCAGCTTTCCAGCCAGAACGCGATCAACGCCTCACGCGCTTTGCGGCTGATGCTTTGTTCCGGGGTAAGGAAGGTGAACTTGGCCAGCTGCTGGGTGATGGTCGATCCGCCGCCGTATCCGGTCCACGCTGCGCGCGCGATGCCGCGCGGGTCGACGCCCCAATGCGAATAGAACCGCCGGTCCTCGATCGCGATGAAGGCTTGCACAACGTGCGGCGGCAGGTCGGCGACCTTGACTGGCGCTTCAACCACTGCGCCGCTGCGGGCAATCGGCGTGCCATCGCTGGCGAGCAGCGTGACCTGCGGCGGGGCGATAGGTTCAAGGCTTTTGGACAGCGGCGCGGTGACCATGAGCCAGCCGATCAGAGCGATAAACAGCGCCAACGCCGCCATGATCCCGCGCCCGGTCCACCACAGCTTGGAGCGCGCGCGCCAGTAATCGCGCTGCCACCAACGCAGGCGCTTCTTCTCCACGACTTCGACCGCTTCGTCGATGCCCGCCAGCTTGGCATCCCACGCCTCGTAATCAGGCGTAGCCGAGGCGCGAGGGCGCGGCGCGTCGTCTTCGTCGGGATCGATCGGGCGCATCGATTCGTAGAGCGGGTAATACCCGGCAGGCATATCCGCCTCGCCGCCATCAGCAGCACCGGCCCGAGAGCCTTTCCAGAATCGGTCGAACAGCGCCATGGTGGATGCTGTGTTACCAGCCTAGGACACTTGGGGGCAAGCGG
>JANQTR010000150.1:13502-14594 GCA_030731635.1 Erythrobacter sp.
GCCACCAGCGTGCGTTCTGCCTCGTCACACTTGTTGAGGAAGCTCAATCGGAAGGCGAAACCCACCGACTTGAAAATCTCGGCATTCTGCGCCCAGGTGATTACCGTGCGCGGGCTCATCACGGTGGAGATGTCGCCGTTGATGAAGCCCTGCCGGGTCAGTTCGGCAACCTTGACCATGTCGGCGATCAACTTGCCATCGGTCGCCGGGGTCTTGGACTTGACGATCTGCTGCTCCACCTCGGGCGCGAGATAATTCAGCGCGACCACGATGTTCCAGCGGTCCATCTGCGCCTGATTGATCGCCTGCGTGCCGTGATACAGGCCGCTGGTATCGCCAAGGCCCACCGTGTTGGTGGTCGCAAACAGGCGGAACCACGGGTTGGGCGTGATCACCCGGTTCTGGTCGAGCAGCGTCAGGCGGCCATCAAATTCCAGAATGCGCTGGATCACGAACATCACGTCCGGACGGCCTGCATCATATTCGTCAAACGTCAGCGCGACCGGATGCTGCAAGGCCCACGGAAGGATGCCTTCCTTGAACTCGGTCACCTGCAAGCCGTCTTTCAGCACGATCGCATCGCGCCCGATCAGATCGATGCGGCTGATATGCGCGTCCAGATTCACCCGAATGCTGGGCCAGTTCAAGCGCGCAGCGACCTGTTCGATATGGGTCGATTTGCCGGTGCCGTGATAGCCCTGGACCATCACCCGGCGATTATGCGCAAAGCCCGCGAGGATCGCCAGCGTGGTGTCCGGATCGAACACATAGGCGCCGTCGGTTTCAGGCACGTGTTCTTCGGCGTGGCTGAAGGCGGGCACTTGCCAATCGACATCAATGCCAAACGTCTCGCGGACGCTGACAGTGGTGTCGGGCTGATTGGGCATGGCGTTATCGCCGGTGACATTGTTCTTGGCGTGTGAAGTCATCGTGAGCTTCGGTTAGAGCGCAAGTCGCTCGGCTGCAAGCAGTGCTTTGCCCCAAGGGGCTGGCAATTTGGCGAGTTCGTTTCCCTCAACGGCAAAGCGCGCCTATACCTGCCGTCATGCCCGATCCCGTCGAATCGCTGCGCCTTAAACTGGTTTCTCAGGT
>JANQTR010000151.1 GCA_030731635.1 Erythrobacter sp.
AGCATGGAACGCAATGGCGAAACCGGCGACCTGACGGCAATCACGCTGGCAGGAGGGGCGCGGGTTGCGGGCGATTTCTTTATCGACTGCACCGGCTTTCGCGCGCTGTTGCTGGGCGGCGAACTGGGGGTCGGTTACGATGACTGGTCGCGCTGGCTGCCGTGCGACCGGGCGCTGGCGGTGCCGAGCGAGCGGCTCCCCACATTGGTGCCCTTCACCCGCGCCACCGCCAAGGCGGCGGGATGGCAATGGCGCATTCCGTTGCAGCATCGCACTGGCAACGGACATGTCTATTCCAGCGGGTTTTCATCCGATGATGCGGCGGCAGACGTGCTGCTTAACGGTCTGGAAACAAAGGCCTTGGGCGATCCGCGCCCGATCCGCTTCACCACCGGGCGCAGGCAGGCGTTCTGGGCGCATAATTGTGCCGCGATCGGGTTGTCGAGCGGGTTTCTCGAACCCCTGGAATCGACCAGCATTCACCTGATCCAGTCGCATGTCAGCCGCCTGATCCAGCTGTTTCCGCGCGGGACAAACGCGGGAGCCGAACGCGAAGAATACAACCGCCGCTGCGCCGCCGAGTTTGCGCAGATCCGCGATTTCCTGATCCTCCATTACCACCGCACTGATCGTGAAGACACGGAATTCTGGCGGTATTGCAAGCACATGTCAGTGCCTGACAGCCTCACTCACAAACTGGAACTGTTCGCAGCATCAGGCCGCGTCGGGCGCGACGCGGATGATCTGTTTCGCGATGCAAGCTGGGTGCAGGTGATGTTGGGACAGGGCATTATGCCAGCCGATTATGATCCGATGGCCGATCAGATCGCGCCTGCGCAATTGACCGAATTCCTCGCCAATCTGCGCAATGTGATCACCCGCAGCGTGGCCAGCCTGCCCACCCATGAGGACTATATCAAACAGCATTGCGCCGCCGATCTGGCGGGGGTCTAGGTCGACCCTGGCGAGGGCAAGCCCGTGCCTGAAGCGACCTGCCACCCACCTGAGCAAACACAAAAAAGGGCGGCGTGGTTTCCCACACCGCCCGTTTTGTCACCTTGCGGCGAAATCTTACTTCTTGGTGCTTTCAAGATAAGCGACCAAGTTGGCGCGATCCTGGTCGTCCTTGATGCCTGGGAAGGCCATCTTGGTGCCGGGCATGAAGCCCTTGGGATCTTTGAGGTAGGTGAAAAGCACGTCAGTGGTCCAGGTCACGCCGCTCGCCTTGTTGGCGTCCGAGTAGCTGTAACCAGCGACCGAACCCGACGGACGACCAACGACGTTGTACAGCGACGGGCCGACGCGGTTCACGCCTTCGTCAAGCACGTGGCACGAACGGCACAGTGCGAACACTTTTTCGCCGGCAGCAGCATCGGTGGTCATGCTGGCGAATTCCATCGTCGCTGCAGGTTCAGCCGCAGGCGTTTCGACCGCAGGGGTTTCCACCGCCGCAGTGGTAGCTTCGGCTGCCGGTGCGGCAGCCTTGTCGCCCGCAGCACCGCCGCAAGCAGAAAGAGTAGCGAGGCTCGCCAGCGCGGCCGCCCCCATCAGGAAATTACGCTTCATGATTGTGTGTCCTCTGAACAACTTGTTCCTCCCGCATCCCAGCGGGCCATAACCCAGATTTTCTGGCATGGAAAGCGGGACTTCGCAAGGGTGCGCCGCCTGTTTTCCAGATGCCCGTTACCTTAACGCCCAAGTCCGGAAGGGTTTCCCAAGACTTTCCAAAAGACCCACCAGACCACCGGGCAATTGCCTTGTGCGGCGGGAGCGTTAAAGAGTGGTCACTATGAAAAACCTTCCCTGGCACACCAAGATCGTCCTCGCCCTGCTGGCATTCCTCCCGCTCTATTTCGGGGTTGCTGCGCTTGGCACCAAATTCGGTTTCTGGGGGTGGCAGACGGGGTTGCTGTCACTTACGCTTGGCGGCGGGGTGATCCTGCTGGGGATCGTCGCGGTCGCGGCGCTGGTGTCGCTGATTATCGCTGCCCGCGGCAAACCGCGCCGCAATGGCCTTCTGGCGGCTGCGATCATCGGGCTGTTAGTGCCGGGTGCAACATTCGTGATGTTCATGGCAGCAGGTAGCAAGGCGGGGGACAATCCGATCCACGATGTCGCCACCGACACCGCCGATCCGCCCGCGTTTTCGGCTGCGACGATGACCGCGCGCGAAGAAAGCGCAGCCAACCCGCTGAGCGATTATCAGACCCCGCTGGGCCAGCTGGAGCTTTACAAAAGTGTCCCGCCTGAACTCGGGATCAAATCACACGCGCAGATCATCACCGATCGTTACGCCACGCTCGCGCCCTTGCCACTGGCGGGTGCCAGCCCCGCCGATGCGGCGGCGGCTGTCGCTGCTGCGATGGGCAATATGGGCTTCAAGGACATCCATACTGACGCGGCGACCGGCACGGTCGAAGGCGTCGCGGAAAGTTTCTGGTTCGGATTCAAGGATGATGTGGTTGCCCGGATCGGCGAAAACGAGATCGATTTCCGTTCGGTCAGCCGGGTCGGGCAAAGCGATCTTGGGGCGAATGCTGCGCGCATTGCCGAACTGCGCGAACGGGTGGCAGGCCAGATCGGCCAGCGCTGACCCCCTCCGACGTTGAACCCCTATACCAATGCTCGATGGGCTTGACTCATCGGGCATTGGTTAAGCCCGTGCGGCGCTTGAGCATTTCCAGCGCGTGATGCGTCAGCATCTTAGCGCGCTGGTATTAGTTGCGGAAAATCGTGGCTGCCATCGCGCTGCGCTGAAACACGGTCAGCACGCACAGCGCGGCGTAGCCATAGGCCAGCACCGAAAACCACACCGGAAACAGGCACATGGCGATAAACACCGCGATGGTTTCGGCCCCTTCGGCCAATCCGGTGGAGTAGAAAAAGCTCTTTTTCCCATGCGCCTGGGTTTCGGCCCCGCGCTTGCCCGCGATCACGGCAAAGGCGAGAAAGCTTACCCCGGTCAGCACAAAGCTCGCCACCAGCACCAGCGCGGGCAGCGTGTTGGCGGGGGCGAGAATGCCAAAGCCCAGCGGGATGCTGACGTAGAACGCAAAATCGGCGACGATATCGAAATAGCCGCCCAGATCAGACGGCCCGCGCACTCGCGCCACGGCACCGTCCAGCCCGTCCGCGATCCGGTTGGCGATGATCAGCGCCAGCCCCCAGCCGATATGCCCGAACGCAATCGCCGCCGCCCCCGCGAGGCCCAACGCGAGTCCGGTAAAGGTGAGGCCATTGGCCGTCACCCCCAGCCCCGCAAGCATCTGCCCCGCGCGGTTCAGCGGCGGATCAATCAACGGGCGCAGTTTGGCATCAAGCATCCCCTACCCGCCCCAGCTGACCAGCCCGATCCACGCCCCTGTCATCGCGCTGGCCAGATT
>JANQTR010000152.1 GCA_030731635.1 Erythrobacter sp.
GGATATTGATACCGCCAATTGGTCGCCGGGCCTGACCGCCGAAGCGCTGACTGCCTATCTTGCGAGCGGGGATGTCACTGGCGCATGTCCGGCAGTGCGGTTGCAAGGTTCCAAGCGCGAAGATGGCGAATGGCAGATGCTGCAGGCGATCTGTAACGCTTATGCCGGGGAAACCGCGCTTGCCGCGTCGCAGCTTGACCGGACGCTGCGCCGCGGTGTGTCCCCGCGTATTGATGTGCTGTTGGCGCGGCGTTTTGCCGGGTCTGCGGGGCGCGGGCAGCGTGCGGTCGAGATTGAATGGGACGGTGTAGACGATCTCAATCCGTGGCGTTTTGCCTTGGCCAATGCGCTGGGGGAGCCAGTGCCCGGCGCGGTGCTTGATGGTGCATTGGCGGCAAGCGGCGGGGCCTATTACGCGCGATCTGGTGCGCTGCTGCCGATGCTGCCCGCAACCCAACGGGCGCGCTTTGCCGGGCGCGCCGCGCGCGAAGGTATCCTGTCAAGCGACGCGATGGTTGATCTGTTTGCCGAAATCTTTGCCGATCGGGCTGCCGAAGGAGACGCAGCCCAGCAAGCAGCCACCCTGCGTGAGGCCTATCTTGCCACCGCCCCTGCGGCGCGTATCGCTGCCATGCAGCGGTTGTGGAGCGCGGGCGAGGCGCTGGGCGGAGGCGATGGTTACGGTGCGCGGGTGCTGACCGCCTATGCCGCTGCGCGCATTCCGGCTGATGCGGCGCAGGCTGATGCAGCGGGCGATCTGATCGCGACGATGCTGGCCGCGGGGCTTGATCGCGATGCCTTGGCATGGCGCGGTGTGGTCGAAGATGGCTCGCTGGGCTGGGCGCTGATCGTGCTGAGCGCGCCGCGCAGCGGCGGCGTGGGACAGGGCGAGGTGGAAAGCTTCATCAACGATGATGAAAGTGCCGGTGCCCGCAAATCGGCGTTTCTGGTGGCGGGCCTTGCCGGGTTGGGCCGCTTGAGTGAGGGCGAAATAGCCGCGCTGACGGATGATTTGAGCATTGATCTGGCGCGGCAAACGCGCTGGAGCAAGGCAATTTCGCGCGCGGCGGCGGTTGATAACCCCACGCTGGTGGCGCTGTTGGCCGGGTTGGGAATGCAAGGTTCGAGCTGGGCGCAGATGACTCCGCTTCACCTCTATCACATTACCGCAGCGCTTAACCGCGTGGGATTGCAGGCCGAAGCCCGGATGATCGCCGCCGAGGCTGTGGCGCGCGGCTGAAGCGCGCCGATGTCAGCTGCCACCGACGCTTTTCTCGCTATGCTGGCTGCCGAACGAGGGGCAGCTTTGAACACGCTGGCCGCATACCGCCGCGATCTTGATGGGGCAGAGCAGGCAATCGGCGATCTTGCGGCCGCACCGCGCGATGCGGTGGCGATGCTGGCGGGGGAATGGGCCGCGTTGGCCCCGGCGAGTGTCGCGCGCAAAGCTTCGGCGCTCAGGCAATTTTTCGGCTTTGCAATGGACGAAGGCTGGCGGCGCGATGATCCTTCGGGCGCGTTGCCATCACCGCGCACTCGCCGTCCTTTGCCCAAAGTGCTGAATCATGCAGATATCGCTGCTCTGTTCGCTCGTGCCGAGGATGAGGCATCGGGCGATGATCCCAAAGCGGTGCGGCAATTGGCGCTGATCGAACTGCTCTATGGATCGGGCCTGCGCGCCACCGAACTGGTCGCTCTGCCGTTAAGCGCCGTGCCGCGTGATGCTCCCTTCCTCACCATCACGGGCAAGGGCGGGGCGACACGGCTCGTGCCAGTCGGCACACGCGCGCTTGAGGCGTTGGGCCGGTGGACGGGACTGCGCCCGGTGCTGCCGGCATCGCGCTATCTGTTCCCGTCAAAAGCCGGCGCGCATCTCAGCCGGGTGCGGTTGTTCCAGTTGATCAAGGCGCTGGCCGCACGCGCCGGATTGGACCCTGCGGCGATCAGCCCGCACGTGCTGCGCCATGCCTTTGCCACCCACTTGCTCGAAGGCGGGGCTGATCTGCGCGTGCTGCAAACTTTGCTGGGCCATGCCGATATTGCCACCACCCAAATATACACCCATGTGGATAGCGCGCGGCTGGTTGCGCTCGTCAATTCCCGCCACCCGCTTGCCACGAAGCCCGCATCGGACTAGCGCGAAGCCATGATTTCCTATCTTGATTTTGAAAAGCCGGTTGCCGCGATTGAAGAACGCATTGGCCAACTGCGCGGCGTCAACGCGCTGCACGATGTCGACGTGGCGGGCGAGATTGCCCGGCTTGAAGCCAAAAGCACCGAACTGCTCGCTAGCACCTATGCCTCGCTCACCCCGTGGCAGAAAACACAGGTTGCGCGCCATCCGCAGCGGCCGCATTTCCATGACTATGTTGCCCATGCTTTCAGCGATTTCATGCCGCTGGGCGGGGATCGTCTCTACGGCGATGATCAGGCGATCATGGGCGGCTTTGCGAAGCTGAACGGGCGGCGGATCATGCTGATCGGCCACGAAAAGGGCAACGACACCCAAAGCCGGATCAAGCATAATTTCGGCATGGGCAAGCCCGAAGGCTACCGCAAGGCGATCCGGCTGATGGAGATGGCGGGCCGATTCGGGCTGCCGGTCGTGACGCTGGTCGATACCTCAGGCGCGTTTCCGGGGATCGAAGCGGAAGAACGCGGCCAAGCTGAAGCCATCGCTCGCTCGACCGAGGCGTGTCTGGCGCTGGGCGTTCCGATGGTGGCGGTGATCGTGGGTGAGGGCGGTTCGGGCGGTGCAGTGGCATTGGCCGCTGCCAACCGGGTGCTGATGATGGAACACGCGGTCTATTCTGTCATCTCGCCCGAAGGTTGCGCCTCGATCCTGTGGCGCACATCAGACAAGGCGGCAGATGCGGCGCAGGCGATGAAGGTCACGGCGCAGCATCTCAAGCGTGATGGGGTGATTGACCGGATCGTCAAGGAACCGCTTGGCGGGGCGCAGCGCGATCCGGCGGCGGCAGCACGGATGCTCGGCACGGCGCTGACCGAAGAGCTTGATCTGCTGTCAGGCCACAGCAGCGACGCGCTGATCGCCGCGCGCGAAGAACGCTTCCTCGCCATCGGCGGGTAAAGGCTGCGCGACAAGGCTTTGCGCGCCTGCGTCTTTGGCCCTACTCTGCCGCCAGATAAAAATCGGCGGGAGAACAAGCCATGGCTCGAATTTCACTAAAGACCCTCGCACTGGGCGCAGCGCCGCTGGCTTTGGCGGGCTGCGTCCCTGGCGCGACGATACCCTCTGCCTCAACCCCGATCACCCAAACCGAATCGCAGCAGGGTGCGGAGTATCATCCGCAGTTCCTGGCCGAATTTGGCGGGGCGATGACAGGTCCGCAGGCCACCTATGTTGAACAGGTGGGCAAGAATATTGCGGTGCAATCGGGCCTCGGCAATGCGCGTGAGAGCTTTACTGTCAGCCTGCTGAACTCGCCGGTCAACAACGCTTTCGCCGTGCCGGGCGGGTACATCTACACCACCCGCCAACTGGTAACGTTGATGAACAACGAGGCGGAATTGGCAGGCGTGCTTGGCCACGAGGTTGGCCATGTCGCCGCGCGCCACAGCCAGCGGCGCCAGCAGACAGCGCAGCGCAATTCCATTCTGGGCGTGCTGGGGGCGATCGGCAGCTCGATCCTGCTAGGCGATTCGGGGTTGGGCAGCACGCTGTCCAAGGGTTTCCTGCAAGGTTCGCAGCTGCTCACCCTGAGTTTCTCGCGCTCGCAGGAACTTCAGGCGGATGATCTGGGGATCCAGTATCTCGCCAAGGCCGGGTATGATCGCCGGGCGATGGGCACGGTGCTGGCCAGTCTTGCGGCGCAGAACACGCTTGATGCGCGATTGCAGGGGCGCAATGCCAGCGTGCCTGAATGGTCATCGACTCACCCCGATCCAGCCAGCCGGGTGCAAAGCGCGCTCGCCAAGGCCGGGACGGCGGGCGGCGTAACGAATCGCGACACGTTTCTCACGCGTATCGACGGGCTGCTATACGGCGATGACCCCGCCCAGGGCCTGATCGAGGGCAGCACCTTTATCCACCCCGAATTGCGATTGGCCTTCACCGCGCCGCAGGGGTTCTACATGGTCAACGGCACGCGGGCGGTCAGCATTAACGGGCAGGGCGGACAGGCGCAGATGACGCTGGCACCCTATGCCGGTGATCTTGATACCTATGTGCGCGCGGCGTTCACCGCGATTGGCGGCAAGGACAGCACGCTCGCGCCGGCGCAGATGCAGCGCACCACCGTGAACGGTCTGCCCGCAGCTTTCGGTGTGGCACGCGTCAACAATGGTCAAAGCCAGGTTGATGTGATTGTGTTCGCTTACGAATTCGCCCGCGACCGGGCCTATCACTTCAGCGCGATCGTTCCTGCTGGCCAGACCAACCCGTTCACCGCGATGTTCCAGTCAATGCGGCGCATCACCACGTCTGAAGCGACCAGCGTGGTGCCTAAAAGGCTGGAAGTGGTGACAGTGGGGCGCGGTGATACTGTGGCCAGTCTGGCGCGGCGGATGGCCTATCCGTCCGATCAGGAGGCGCGCTTCCGGGTGCTCAATGCGCTTGGCAACGGCGAAGGCGTCACGCCAGGGCAAAAGGTCAAGCTGGCCGTGCGCGCGCGGTAAACTGCAGGGCCTCGGGTCAACGTCGTTCGTGACCAGTGCAGCGGACAAAGAAAAACGGCGGGGATCGCTCCCCGCCGTATTCTTTTTTGCCTTGCCGCAAATCTTACGGGGTGTTGGCGGTTTCCAGCGTGGTGGCGACGCCGGTGAAGGTGGTGCTCAGCTGGCCACCAAGTGCGGTCATCGCGGTGATGGCAGCAACAGCGATCAGAGCTGCGATCAGGCCGTATTCGATGGCAGTGGCGCCCTGCTCGTCACGAACGAGGTTCTTGAAAAAGGTCATGTTTAGTCTCCTAGGTTGGTCTTCGGTACCCGCGCCCGTCACCATTTGATGATCGGACAATTCAGAAATTAACTTGCAACTGTTGAGAAATCCCTAATCAGCAGAGCTATTCTCGATCAGCCGTTAATCGCGTCAACAACCCGGGTCGCAACATTATCCCACATGGCGATCGCTTCACCCGCAAAGGCTTGAAGCGAAACGGTAATGGCAATAGCGATGAGAGCCAGGATCAGGCCGTATTCAATAGCTGTGGCCCCAGCCTCGTCCGTGAAAATGTCTTTCATCAAGGTCGAGAACATGGAGAAACTACCTATCGTTTGCTTTCTGACAGGACTCAAAATCGCTCCTGCGGGTTAAGAAAAGGTTGATGAAATACACGTGAGTGGAAAAAAAACCGACATTGCGGCAGGCTTGATCATGGTGGTGGCCGCCGCGTTGATGCGCGATGACGGGCGGTGGCTGATGCACCGGCGCCCTCCCGGAAAGCACCATGCCGGGCTGTGGGAGTTTCCTGGTGGCAAGGTCGAACACAATGAAATGCCGATGGAATCTCTTTTCCGAGAGCTTAATGAAGAGCTAGGTATTGTTTGCAATTCCGACGCGTGCAGCGCTGTCTGTTTTGCCGAAACCACAGCAGCAACCGAAGCGCAGCCGATTGTAATCCTGCTTTACAAAGTGAGCGCCTGGAACGGAATTCCTGCTGCGCTTGAAGGCGGGGAGATCGGCTGGTTTACCCCGCAAGAGGTTCAGGCACTCGCGAAACCGCCGCTTGATATCCGCCTTGCGCAGGGGCTGTTTCAAAATCACTGAGTACGCCAAACAGGCCTTGCCAATCTGAATGGACCCCCTTAAGAGCCGCGCCTCCAGACGCACCCGTAGCTCAGCTGGATAGAGCACCAGACTACGAATCTGGGGGCCGGAGGTTCGAATCCTTCCGGGTGCACCAAAAAAGCCCGTCCCTCGTTTGAGCGGCGGGCTTTTTTGCATTTTGATCTGCGGTAAGCCGCCGAATCAGTCCCCGACGCTTTCTTCCAGCGCGTGCATATCGTCGTCCGACAGGCCAAAGTGGTGCCCTGCTTCGTGAATCACCACGTGCCGGATCAACGCGGCAAAGCTGACGCCGGTTTGCTCCATCTCCTCAAGCAGCGGTTGGCGAAACAAGGTGATCGCCGGCGGCATGACCTCGTGATCCCATTGCGATCGGTCGGGCAGGGCGACGCCTTCGTACAGGCCGGTCAGTTCCCAGCGATCGCCAAGGCCAACGGCCGCAAGCTGTTCTGGTGTCGCAAATTCCTCAACGCGCAGCACGACCTCGGCCAGCGGTTCGCGGAATTGCACAGGCAGCCGCGCCAGCACTGCGTGCGCTTCGGCCTCGAACTGGGCGATACCGGGATCGCGCAAGGCATGTTCCTTCAGGTTGGCAAAAGAAGAGGTGAATTGCCGAAATTGGCTCCTACATTTACCACGGGGTACCAAGCCTGCCATGCGCAATCGACATCCGCTTGTGGAACGTCATGCGTAGATGATGGTTGACGTCACTCTGGATCGACCGGCGCAGGGCCGCAACGGCCCGCACGCATTGCGAAGAAAGACGACCACCTATGAACTACGTCACCGCTGCTCACGACCATGATGAGGGCTTCGATCCGGAAAACCCGATGGGCAAACCTGATGTGCCCGACCATGTGCAGGACGCGATCCGCACCCTTATTGCCTGGGCGGGTGACGATCCGGCCCGCGAAGGCCTGCGCGACACCCCAAAGCGTGTCGGTCGGGCGTGGCTGGAATATTGCGAAGGGTACAAGGAAGACCCCGCGATCCACCTGTCGCGCATCTTTGAAGAGGTGGGCGGGTACGACGAGATCGTGCTGCTGAAAGGCATTCCGTTCCAATCGCATTGCGAACACCATATGGCCCCGATCATCGGCACGGCGTCGATTGCCTATCTTCCCAACAAGAAGGTGGTTGGCATTTCCAAGCTTGCACGCGTGCTGCACGGCTATGCCCAGCGCTTGCAGATCCAGGAACGGCTGACTGCCGAAGTCGCCAGCTGTATCTGGGACAACCTTGACCCGCACGGCGTGGCCGTGGTGATCGAGGCGCAGCATGGCTGCATGACGGGGCGCGGGGTCAAGACACCGGGTGTTGGCATGATCACCAGCCGCGTGCTCGGCTGCTTCCTCGACGATCATCGCAGCCGCAAGGAAGTGATGAGCCTGATGGGCTATTGATCAAGCTGGGATTGCGGAGCGAATTGCTTGGCGGACCAAAGCTGTCTAGCGTGTTGTTTGGGAATTGCCCGAAGCCCCAAATATGGAGCAAAATGAACATGGTCCGCAACTACGCCTCTCGTCTTGTGATCGCCGCCGCCCTTGCAGGCATTCTTGCCGCTTGTTCGAGCGAAACCCCGGCTGGCTCGTCCGCCGGGGCCGCTCCGGCAGTGCTGAAAGAACGGCACGACAATTTCGAAGAAATCGGTGATGCCTTCAAGGCTGTGCGCGGTGAGCTGGAAAAGGGCGCGCCCGATTTCACTCTGATCGCCGCCAAGGCCGGTGACATCAACACCCGCGCGCAGCTGATCGAAAGCCATTTCCCGGCCGGCACCAGTGTCGAAGATGGCTTCAAGACTGAAGCCTTGCCTGCGATCTGGGCCAAGCCTGAAGAATTCAAGGCTGCATCGCAAAAGCTGATCGACGAAAGCGCCAAGCTGGCCACGATTGCGGGCGGGGGCGACGCCGCCGCCGTGGGCGCGCAGGCAAAGGCCATGGGCGGGACATGCAAGGGCTGCCACGATCAGTTCCGGCTCGACGACAAGAAGTAAGCGGTGACGAGCAACCTGCCTGGTCAGGGGGTCGCGGCTGAACTGGGGGTCCCCGTGTCCGGTGGTTTGCCACCTGACCTTCGCGTCTGGGACCTGCTGCTTCGGCTTACCCATTGGAGTTTTCCGCTGCTGATCCTGGCGATGTGGTGGACGGCGGAAAATTCCAAATGGGCCTGGCACCGACGATTGGGTCTGGTGCTGCTCGGCATTCTGCTGTTTCGCGTGCTGTGGGGGTTTGTCGGGCCTGAAACCGCGCGCTTTGCCAGCTTTGTCAGGGGGCCGCGTGCGGTGATCGCCTATCTGCGCGGGGCGTTGCCGGATACAGCGAACCGGATTGGGCATAGCCCGATTGGGGGGTGGAGCACTTTGGCACTGCTGGCTGCCATGCTGTTGCAGGTCAGCATGGGGTTGTTTGCGGGTGATCCGTTTGACGGGATGACCGGGCCGCTCAATCCGCTGGTCGGCGTGCTGACCGCGGATACAATCACCGAATTGCACGAGACGTTTTTCTGGGTTCTGGCCGGGTTGATCGGCCTGCACCTCAGCGCGATCGTCTTCTACGCGGTCAAGGGCAATGATCTGGTCAGCCCGATGGTGAGCGGGGACCGCCCCCCGATGCAGGCGGTGGCAGGAATTGGCCCTACGCCATGGGTGCGCGGGCTGATTGCCGCGACGCTGGCCGCAGGCTTTGCGCTGTGGGTGGCATATGGCGCCCCGCCGCTGACCTGAGATCGGGGCATTGGCTATGAAAAAGGGGCGCTTCCCATCGCCGGGAAGCGCCCCTTTTTCGTGACTGGCGAACCGAGCCTTACAGCTGGCCGAGCATGAATTCCGCGCTCGAAACCTTGAAGTCGCCGGGCTCTTCGATGTTGAGCTGTTCGACCACGCCATCATTGACCACCATCGAAAAACGCTGCCCGCGCTTGCCCATGCCGAAGCCCGAACCGTCCATGGTGAGCCCGATGGCCTCGACGAATTCGGCATTGCCATCAGCCAGCATGGTGATCGCATCGCTGCCCGATGCCTTGTTCCATGCACCCATCACGAAGGCATCATTGACTGCGGTGCCGACGATCTCGTCAACGCCCTTGGCTTTGAGGTCGGCGGCCTTTTCGACAAAGCCGGGCAGGTGCTTGGCCGAACAGGTCGGGGTAAAGGCGCCGGGCACCGAGAACAGGGCGACGCGCTTGCCTGCAAAATAGTCCGACGATTTGACCGCCTGCGGGCCTTCGGGCGTGGCTTTGACCAGCGTGACTTCGGGGAGAGTATCGCCAACGGAAATCGTCATTATCTGTGCATCCTCTGTTATGCGGGGTGTCGAGCGCCCTCTATAGCGCGTGCGGCCCATTGGGCAACAAATAGACATATAAAGATAAGTTTATATTTGCCCTTTGCCGAACGTGCGGCTACGGGCGTGTTTCATCAACTTACCCCGCCAAGCGCGCCTTCGCGCAGGAGAATTATCATGGCCACTCTCGCCGCTGCCCCGACCCAGGAATATGTCATCAAGGACATCGCGCTCGCCCGGTTTGGCCGCGATGAAATCCAGATTGCCGAAACCGAAATGCCCGGACTGATGGCACTGCGCGAAGAATATGGCGCTGCTCAGCCTTTGAAAGGCGCGCGCATCACCGGTTCGCTGCACATGACGATTCAGACCGCGGTGCTGATCGAAACGCTGGTGGCGCTCGGTGCAGAAGTGCGCTGGGCGACCTGCAATATCTTCTCGACCCAGGACCACGCCGCCGCCGCCATCGCCGAGCGCGGCATTCCGGTGTTCGCGATCAAGGGCGAAACGCTGTCAGATTACTGGGATTACGTGGGCCGCATCTTCGATTGGGCGACCGATGAAAACCCCGACCGTACCACCAATCTGATCCTCGATGATGGTGGCGATGCGACCATGTTCGCACTCTGGGGCGCACGCATCGAAGCGGGCGAGGAAATGGGTGAGCCAGCCAACGCCGAAGAAATCGAATTCCAGCGTGCGTTGAAGGCATTCGTCGCGGCCAAACCCGGCTACCTCACCAAGACGGTCAAGGCGATCAAGGGCGTTTCGGAAGAAACGACCACCGGCGTGATGCGGCTGTATCAGATCGCCAAGGCGGGCAAGCTTCCTTTCCCCGCGATCAACGTCAACGACAGCGTCACCAAGTCGAAGTTCGACAACCTTTATGGCTGTAAGGAATCGCTGGTCGACGCGATCCGCCGCGCGACTGACGTGATGCTGGCCGGCAAGGTCGCCTGCGTGGCCGGATACGGCGATGTCGGCAAGGGCTCGGCCGCCTCGCTGCGCGATGGCGGCGCGCGGGTGATGGTGACCGAAATCGATCCGATCTGCGCGTTGCAGGCCGCGATGGACGGGTTTGAGGTCGTGACCATGGAAGACGCGGTCAAGCGCGCCGATATCTTTGTCACTGCCACCGGCAATGAAGACGTGATCACCGCCGATCACATGATGTCGATGAAGCCGATGGCGATTGTCTGCAATATCGGCCACTTTGACAGCGAGATTCAGATCAGCGCGCTCAACAACTACGACTGGAAGGAAATCAAGGAGGGCACCGACCTCGTGACCTTCCCAGATGGCAAGTCGATCCTCATCCTCGCGAAGGGACGCCTCGTGAACCTTGGCTGCGCCACCGGCCACCCCAGCTTTGTGATGAGCGCAAGCTTCACCAACCAGACCTTGGCGCAGATCGAACTGTTCACCAAGGCTGACGAATACGACAATGATGTCTATGTCTTGCCCAAGCATCTCGACGAAAAGGTTGCTGCGCTGCATCTGGAAAAGCTGGGCGTGAAGCTGACACAGTTGAGCCAAAAGCAGGCAAGCTACATCGGCGTGCCCGAAGCAGGCCCGTTCAAGCCTGATCACTACCGCTACTGATCCGGCGAATTCTCCCCTTTCTGCCCCGTTTTATCACGGGGTTGGGGGTGGGCGGGTTCATCGCCGTTGCACTGGGGCGCAGGCGCGCATAGCTGGACAGTTATGGACGTCTCGCCCCTTTCGCTTGTGTTGATCGCGCTCGTGCTTGCCGCCTGGGCTGTGGGCGCGGCGATTGTTATTTTGCGTGCCAATCGCGGGATGAAGCGTGCCAAGGCATTAAAGACCAGTCTCAAGCGGATGCAGGCGCTGCTTGATGTCGCGCCTGCGCTGCCAATGGTAGTGCGGGTTGATGGTCGGATCGAAGCGCCTGACAAGTTGGCGCGACTGCTGGGCCTGCCGGCCATTCCGAAATACCTCAGCGAACTGGGGTCCGCAGCCGGCGGCGACCGGCTTGGTGGGTTTTCAACCGATCAGGTCGATCAATTGTGGGCGCGGGTGCAAGCGACGCAGAAAAGCGCAGCCCCGTTTCGGATGGCGATCAATCTTCCCGGATCGCAACGCAGTCTTGCGCTGTTTGGCACGCTTGCCGATCCGCAAGTGTCCCCCGGCGGAGCGGCATTGGTGTGGGTGTTCGATTTCACCGAAAGCCACGCCGAACTCGCCCGCCTGCGTTCGGCAGCAGCCCGCGCGACGGGTGATTTCGCCGCGCTGGTCGGTCTGATCGAAGCCGCGCCAATGCCGATGTGGTTCCGCGGCAGCGACCTGACCTTGCAGCTGGTTAACCAGGCTTATGTCGATGCTGTCGGTGGGGAGAGCGCGCCTGATGTCGTAAAGGCGCAGATCGAACTGCTGGAGACCGAAAACGGCCGTACGCCGGCGGAAATCGCGGGCGCATCGCTACAAACACAGGACAAGTCCGAACGAATCGTTGCCGCCACCATCCACGGCGCGCGGCGCACCTTGCGGGTCAGCGATTTGCCGTTGGGGCACGAAGGTGTTGCAGGCTATGCCATCGATATCGAGGAGCAGCAGCAAGTTGCGCGTGAATTCCGGGCGTTCCGCGATGCCCAACGCGCGATGCTGGATCAGCTGTCGGTGGGCGTGGCGCAGTTTGATCCTGAGGAACGCCTGACCTTTGCCAACCGGCCGTTCCGGCGGCTGTTCTCGCTGACCGATGAGGCGGTTGAGACGCACATACCTTTCGATCGGTTCATGGCCGAAGCGCGTGAGCGTGGGCGCACGCCCGAAGTGCGCGACTTTCCTGAATGGCGGCGCGAACGGCAGGCCTGGTTCGAAATGCGTGACACGGGCGAGGAAGCCTGGCCGCTGCCTGGCGGAACGCACCTGCGCGTGGTGGCCCAGCCGATGCCCGATGGCGGGCTGGTGCTGATCACCGAAGACCGCACCGAAAGCCTTGCGCTGTCGGCGGTGCGCGACACGCTACTGCGCACTCGCACAGCGACGCTCGATAGCTTGTTTGAAGCGCTAGCGATCTTTGCCCCTGATGGGTCAGTGCAGCTGTGGAACCGTAGCTTTGCGGGAACTTGGGGGCTGACGCCCGAACTGCTGGATCAGCACCCTAGCGCCGATGAATTGCTCAACGCGATTGGGCGCAATCTGGTTCATCCTGAAGAGGCAGAGTTGATCGGTGCGGCAGTGCGCGCGGCCACGCTCGACCGGCGCGAGAAGGGCGGGCAGGTTGATCTTGCCGATGGCCGCACCCTGCGCTTTGCCGGGATCCCGCTGCCCGATGGCAATGGGTTGCTGACGGTCCTTGATATAACCGCCTCGCAGAAAGCCGAGCAGGCTCTGCGCGACCGGGCCGAGGCACTGGAGGAGGCTGACGCGGTGAAGGCGCGATTCCTTGCCAATATGTCATATGAGTTCCGCACGCCGCTGACCACGATTGGCGGCTATGCCGAACTGCTCAAAAGCGGGGTGGCGAGCGACCCGGCGCAGACGGGCGAGTATGTCGATGCAATCCTGAGCGCGGTTGAGCGGTTGACCGAGCAAGTCGAAAACGTGCTCGACCTGTCGCAGAGCGAGGCGGGGCTGCTGCCCATCCGCAAGGAACCGGTCGATCTGCTCGATTTCCTAACGACGTTGGTGCGCGAACGTGAGGCAACGATCATCGCAGCGGGGCTCAGCCTCGATTTGAAGGGCCGCCGAGGTCGGGTGGTGGAGGCTGATCCCCGCCAATTGGGCCGTGCGCTGGGCAATCTGCTCGATAATGCAGTCACTGGTACGCCAGAAGGCGGACGGATCGTGATCGACCTCCGCAAATTGACCGCGCCCGAGGGAGCCGGTACCGTTATTGTGATTTCGGACAATGGTCGAGGAATGACAGCACAGGAACTCGCCCGGGCGCAAGGTGGTACCCGGCCCGCAAGCGAGGGCGTTCCCGAACGGCGTACCGGACTTGGTATCCCACTCGCTCGGCAGCTGATCGCGGCGCATGATGGGACGCTGGAGATTGCAAGCCGCAAAGGGGCAGGCACAACTGCAACAATCCACCTGCCATGAACGAAACCCGTACAGCTTTGCCCGATCTGACGGCCATGGCCGACTACGGCGCTGCAATCGCATCACAGTTGCGCGCGGGCGATGTGGTGGCGTTGACCGGCGGGCTAGGGGCGGGAAAAACCACGCTGGCGCGCGCGATCATTGCATCGCTTGGCCATAGGGGCGAGGTGCCATCGCCGACCTTCACCATCATTGAAACCTATGCCGCGCCGCCATTGCGGCTGCCAGTGGTGCACGCTGATTTCTACCGGTTGGAACACCCATCTGAACTCGTTGAAATCGGGCTGGATGATTACCGTGAGGATGCGGCGCTTCTGGCCGAATGGCCTGATCATGCAGGCGGGTTCGGGCATGAGCCGGGCTGCCTTGCGATCACACTTGAAGTGGATGAGGAATTGGTGGGGGAAAGCGGCGCTGGCGGACGGATTGCAATTGCCCGAGGCGGCGCGAATTGGGTAGGGCGGATGCCATGAGCGCGCTTCCACAAGGTCTTGCCGAATTCGTCGTCCACGCTGGTTGGGACGGGGCAGCTATAGGCCCGCTTCCCGGCGATGCCTCATTCCGGCGCTATTTCCGCCTGTCGAAAGAAAGTGGCGAATCAGCAATGCTGATGCACGCGCCGCCGCCCCACGAAGACCCCGCACCGTTTCTGCATGTTGCCCATTGGTTGAACCAAAACGGAATGCGTGCGCCCGCGATCCTTGCCGAAAATGCGACGCAAGGCTGGGTGTTGACCGAAGATTTCGGCAATGACCGGATGCGCGATTGGCTGGATCTGAATCCTGCCGATGAAGAAGCAGCCTACACCGCTGCGGTTGACGCGCTCGCCGCGCTCCACGCCCTGCCGCCGGGGCCTTTTGCTGCCTATGACATGGCGGTCTATGCCCGCGAGGCTGCGCTGTTTACCGAATGGTATTGCCCGGCGCAGGGGCTGAACTTAGATGCGGCAGGCTATGCTGCGGCGTGGGATGAAGCGCTTGCTCCGCTGCTGGCACGTCAGCATCCGGGCGTGACCGTGCTACGCGATTATCACGCCGAAAACATCATGCTGTTGGGCGGTAAGGCCAGCGCGCCGCAGGGCTTGATCGATTTTCAGGACGCGCTGGTCGGCCATCCAGCCTATGATTTGGTGTCGCTATTGCAGGACGCCCGCCGCGATGTACCCGAAGCGCTGGAAGCGGCAATGCTGGCGCATTATCGTGCGGCTTCGGGTGCGGAGGACGAGGATTTCCTTGCCGATTACGCCCTGCTCGGTGCGCAGCGGAATGCGAAGATTGTCGGTATCTTCACCCGGCTCGACCGGCGCGATGGCAAGGCCAAATATC
>JANQTR010000153.1 GCA_030731635.1 Erythrobacter sp.
CTCCAGCCCTTGCCCGCGTGTTCGTGGCCCTCCGGGTATTCGGCATGGTCGCGATACCGAAGCAGGTTGAGCATATGGATTGGCTCATCGCGCGGCAGGTCCTTGAAGGCGGCGAAATTCTCCGGCGATGGATCGATATAGAATTCAGTCATTGTTCCAGCCCTCTCCCGTCAGGTCGCATTGCATGTACACGGTATCGAGCTTGCGCCCGAACTTGAAGCCAACATTGCGCATCCGCCCAGCGTGGACAAAGCCGCATCGGGCATGGAGCGCGACCGAGGCTGGCTCGCCCCCGCCGATCACCGCAATCATCTGCTCAAAGCCGCAGGCCAGCGAAGCCTCAATGAGAGCGCTAAGCAGCCTTGTGCCGATCCCCGAACCGCGCGCGCCATCGGCGATGTAGATGCTGTTCTCGCAGGTGCGCGCATAGGCCGCGCGCGGGCGGAATTGGGTAGCGTAGGCATAACCGAGAACTTCGCCGCCCCGCTCGGCAACAAGGAACGGCCAGCGCTGGGCGGTCACATCGGTGATCTTGGCCGCCCACTCCGCTGCGCTTGGCCCGGCACTGTCAAACGAGGCGGTGCCGTGGGCGACGTGGTAATCATAGATCGCGCAAACGGCCTGCGCATCGCCGGGGAGCGCAGGCCGGATACTCACCTCAGCCAAGCGTGTAATCCGCGAAGCGGTCGCGCAGGTCCTTCTTGCTGATCTTGCCGGTCGCGGTGTGCGGGATGTCGTCGACGAATTCGACCGCATCGGGCAGCCACCACTTGGCGATAATCGGCTTGAGATGCTCGATGATTTCGCCGCCCGTTACCTCGGCCCCGGCCTTCTTGACCACGAACAGCACCGGGCGTTCGTCCCATTTGGGATGATAGACGCCAATGCAGGCAGCCTCTGCCACGCCAGGATGCCCGCAAGCGGCGTTTTCCAGCTCGACCGAGCTGATCCACTCGCCGCCGGATTTGATCACATCCTTGGTGCGGTCGGTCAGTTGCAGCGTGCCGTCGGGGTGGAGGATGCCAACGTCGCCGGTATCGAACCAGCCATCATTGCCGACTGCGTCTGTCTCTGCCTTGAAATACCGCCGGATCACCCACGGCCCGCGGATTTGCAGCGCGCCTGATGTCTGACCATCGCGCGGCAGTTCGGTCGCCATGTCGTCCAGATCGACCGTGCGCAGCTGCACGCCAAAGATCGGGCGGCCCTGCATCGCGGTCTTTTCGACCTTTTGTTCAAGCGTGAGCGTGTCCCAGTCCCAGGTCGGCCCGCCAACGGTACCAATGGGGCTGGTTTCGGTCATCCCCCAAGCGTGCTGCACGCGGGTGCCGTTCTTCATCAACCGTTCGATCATGAACTTGGGCGCAGCCGATCCGCCGATGGTTGCGGCTTTCAAGGGCGGCAGGTCGAGGCCGTTGGCATCGCAATACTGGAAATGCGCCAGCCACACCGTCGGCACGCCCGCACTATCGGTCACGCCTTCGCGCAGCATCAGATCATGCAGCACCGCGGGATCATTGACCGCCGAGAACACGAACTTGATCCCCGCCATCGCACCGGCATAGGGCAGGCCCCAGCTTGCCGCGTGGAACATCGGCACCACCGGCAGCATCACCGAGGCGCTGGAGAAATTGAACGCTGCGGGTTGCAGGCCCGCCATCGCATGCAGCACGGTGGAGCGGTGTTCGTATTGCACGCCCTTGGGATTGCCGGTGGTGCCGCTGGTATAGCAAATCATGCACGGATCGCTTTCAGCCCCGGCGACCCATTCAAAATCACCGTCCTGCGCGCCAATCCAGTCTTCAAAGGCAGGGGCGTTGTCGCCGGAATCGTAACAGATATAGTGTTCAACCGTGGGCCAGCGCGATTTCATCCGGTCAACAATCGGCTGGAACGCTGCATCATAACACAGCACGCGATCCTCGGCATGGGTCACGATATATTCCAGCTGATCGTCAAACAGGCGCGGGTTCACCGTATGCAGCACCCCGCCCATCCCGGCGACGCCGTACCAGCTGACCAAGTGGCGCGAATGGTTCATGGCGAGGCTCGCGACCTTGTCGCCGGGCCTCAACCCCAGCGCCTTCAACGCCTGCGCCATTTTCAGCGCATCGCGGCGAATACCCGCCCAATCGGTACGGGTTTCGCTGCCATCGGCCCAGCGGGTGACGATTTCGCGCGTTGGCGCCTCGCGTGCGGCGTGATCGATCACATGCGTCACCCGCATCGTCCAGTCCTGCATTGCCCCAAGCCTTGATCCGGCCATTGCTACCTCACTCCCTCAATGGCGCAATCTGATGCGCGCCTTATGTGTCAATCGTGCCGATTTAATGCCCGCAGCCGAACGGCTTGGCAATCCGGCAGAGATAGTGGTTTGAGGTTACGCCACCAGCCGCAACCGCGCCTTGCCCTTCAGCGGCACCAGCGCGACATTGTCGATCCCGACAACCGCAGCCAGCCGCTCGGCCAATTCGCCATCGAGCACGAACCCGCGCCCCAGCAGAATTTGCGCATGGCCGCCCGCCGCCAGCGCCAGACGCACCACCACTTCGCCGCTGCCGCCCGTCATCTGATCCTGCATCACATCCAGCTCGATCTGGAGCTCCATCAGTGCTTCAACCGTGGTGATATCCGCGGTCAGCTGCATCGCCGTCGTCCCGCTGACAGCCGCCAAGGGCCGCGCGCCGCGCACGGTCAGGCGCGGTGGTTCATCGGCGTTGGGCGCGTCCAGCTCGACCGTCAGCAGCAGGCATTCGCCCTCCTGCCCCCAGCGTTCAAACTGCGGCACCAGCGCTTCTTCGAAACAGGCGGCTGAAAACTGCCCCGAAGCATCGGAGAAATCCGCACGCACAAAGGTGCCGCCCTTGCGCGTGCGCGCTTTGGTGATGCCTTCGACCAGCGCCGCCATCACCGCTGTGCCACGCCCGCCCGGCGGCGCGCCTGCTTCCATCAAGCTTTGATAAGTACGCGCGCCATTGGCCGATGCGACATCGCGAAATTGCTGCACTGGATGGGCAGAGAAATAGAACCCGAAATTCTCCCGCTCTTTCGCCATGCGTTCGGTCCTGCTCCACGCAGGCGCGGGTTGCAGGCGCAAGTCTTCTTCTGCCGCGCTCTCCCCGCCGAACAGCGCGGCCTGTCCGCTTGATCGCTCACGCATCGCGGCATCCGCGACAGCCAGCAACAGATCCGCATTGGCGAACAACAGCCCGCGATCGGGTTCAATCCCGTCAAGCGCGCCAGCGCAGATCAGCCCTTCCAATTGCCGCCGGTTCATCGTGCCTTGCGGCAGGCGTTCGAAAAAATCCTTGAGGCTGGCAAACGGCCCACTTGCCGCGCGTTCTGCCGCGATCTGCTCCATCGCCTTTTCGCCGACATTGCGGATTCCGGCGAGGGCATAACGCACCGCATAGCCGCTCGTCGTCTGTTCCACGGTAAAGCGCGCCTGGCTGGCGTTGATGTCAGGTGGCAGCACCTCAACCCCGCCAGTACCGTTGGGATAGCGCCGCGCGTCATCGACAAATACGCTGAGTTTGTCTGACTGGTGCAGGTCAAAACACATCGACGCGGCGAAGAATTCTTCCGGGTAATGCGCTTTCAACCAGCCCGTCTGATAGGCCAGCAAGGCATAGGCGGCGGCGTGCGATTTGTTGAAGCCATAGCCTGCAAACTTGTCGATCAAATCGAACAATTCATTGGCGCGCTTGGCGTCGATCCCGGAAACTTCGCGGCAGCCATCGTTGAACCGCTGGCGCTGGGCGTCCATTTCGGCCTGATTTTTCTTGCCCATGGCGCGGCGCAGCAAATCGGCATCGCCAAGTGAATAGCCGGCCAGCACCTGCGCCGCCTGCATCACCTGTTCCTGATACACAAAGATGCCGTAGGTTTCGGCCAGAATGCCTTCGAGCTTGGGGTGCGGATATTCAATCGGCACCGTGCCTGCCTTACGCTGGCCGAACAGCGGAATATTGTCCATCGGGCCGGGGCGATAGAGCGAGACGAGCGCGATGATATCGCCGAAATTGGTTGGCTTGACCGCTTTCAGCGTGCGCCGCATCCCTTCGGATTCCAGCTGGAACACGCCGACGGTATTACCCGCCTGCATCAGGCTGTAGACCGCCTGATCATCCAGCGGCAGCGTGCCCAGATCGATGGTGATCCCGCGTTCTTCCAAGAGATCGGTCGCCTTGCGCAGCACCGACAGGGTTTTCAGCCCGAGAAAATCGAACTTCACCAGCCCTGAACTTTCGACATATTTCATGTCGAACTGCGTCACCGGCATGTCGGATCGCGGATCGCAATAAAGCGGCACCAACTGCGCCAGCGGGCGATCACCAATCACAACCCCGGCGGCGTGGGTCGATGAATTGCGCGGCATGCCTTCCAATTGCATGGCGAGGTCGACGAGCCGTTTGACCTCCTTGTCATTGTCGTATTCGCGCCGGAAATCCGCCGCGCCATTCAGCGCGCGTGGCAGCGGCCACGGGTCGGTCGGATGGTTCGGCACCATCTTGCAAAGGCGATCCACCTGACCGTAGCTCATCTGCAAGATCCGCCCGCAATCGCGCAGCACCGCGCGCGCCTTGAGCTTGCCGAAGGTGATGATCTGCGCGACGTGGTCCGAACCGTATTTTTGCTGGACGTAACGGATCACTTCGCCGCGCCGGGTTTCGCAGAAGTCGATATCGAAATCGGGCATCGACACGCGTTCGGGGTTGAGGAAGCGTTCAAACAGCAGGCCCAGCCGCAGCGGATCGAGGTCGGTGATGGTCAGCGCCCAGGCGACCACCGACCCCGCGCCCGACCCGCGCCCTGGCCCCACTGGAATGCCCTGTTCCTTGGCCCATTTGATGAAGTCGGCAACGATCAGGAAGTAGCCGGGAAAGCCCATCCCGATGATCACGTCGATTTCGAATTCGAGCCGGTCGTAGTAAGCCTTGCGCTCCTCTGCCGTCAGCTCGCCATAGGGGGCAAGTCGCGCCTCCAGCCCAGCGCGCGAATCTTCGGCCAGCATCCGCGCTTCGCCCGCCAGATCGCCGGCAAGGCTGGGCAGGATCGGCTTGCGATACGGCGGCGCAAAGGCGCAGCGCTGCGCAATCACCAGCGTATTGGCGGTCGCCTCGGGCAAGTCGGCAAAGGCCTCCTCCATCATGCTGGATGATTTGACGAAGGCCTGCGGGTTGGAGCGCGGACGGTCATCCGCTTCGATCTGGGTCGAATTGGCAATACACAGCATCGCATCATGCGCTTTGTGCATATGTGGTTCGGCAAAGTTGGCGGGGTTGGTGGCAACCAGCGGCAGGCCGCGCGCGTAAGCAAGCTCGACCAACGCCGCTTCGGCCCGTTCGCACACCGGATCGCCGTGACGTGCGAGCTCGATATACAACCGCTGCGGGAACAACGCCTCAAGCCGTTCGGCCAGCCGCGCGGCGGCGTCATGCTGCCCATCGGCGAGCAGCCGGGTCAACCCGCCCTCGCCTGCCCCGGTCAGCGCGATCAACCCGTCGGTGCGACCAAGCAGATCGGCCAGCGTGACATGCGGCTCCAACTCCAGCGGGCGGCCAAGGTGGGCGTGGCTGACAAGGTGGCAGAGGTTGCCATAGCCTTCGTCATCCTGCGCCAGTACGGCAAGGTAATCGATCTGGCGTTGGTCCGATCCTTCGACCCCATCGCGCGATACGCCCAGCAACGTGCCGATGATCGGCTGCACGCCTTCGGCCTTGCACGCGGCGGCGAAGGGCATGACCCCATACAAGCCGTTGCGGTCGCAGATGGCGATCGCGGGAAAGCCGCGCTCCTTCGCCAGTTTGGCGATGTCCTTGGGATCAATCGCGCCTTCGAGCATCGAGAAGGACGAAAGCACACGCAGCGGGACAAAGGGAGCAAAGGCCATGCCGGCCACTATGCGCAAATGCCCCGGATTCGCCAAGCGGTCAGCAGCGCTACATCCCCGATTGCATCGCGCCGCACCTGCCCTGCGTCAATCCGCTTCGGCTTCGCGCGCAGCGGCGATTTTGCGGCGGGTGTCGCGGATGGTTGACCACGCGCCATAGGTGACCAGCACGGCAAGAAATATCCACACCCACACCGGAATATTGCGGCCCGCAATCGCGAGGTAGAGATAGGCTGAAACAAAGCACAGCCCTGCACACAGCGTCGGCACCACGGTCGAACGGCCAGCCCGCGCACGGCGTATCAGCCAGCCGACCGACAGCAGAAAAAACGGGATAGCACCGACATAAATCGCGCCGAAGATATAGGGATTGACCCCGTACTGCGCCCCGAGATTGAGGATCCATTGGTGCGCTGTGTCCATCTATACCCCCTTGCTGGCTGATTGTTACAGCAGCGCTTCGATATCTCTGGCAATCCGATCCGGCGTGTCGGTCGGGCCGTAACGTTTCACCACCTTGCCATCACGGCCAACCAGAAACTTGGTGAAGTTCCACTTGATCGATGTCGATCCCATCAACCCCTTGGCTGACGATTTCATCCAGTCGAACAGCGGCGATGCGCCCGTGCCGTTCACGTCAACCTTGGCCATCAGCGGAAAAGTGACACCGAAATTGACCTTGCAGAATTCCGCGATCTCATCGGCGTTGCCCGGTTCCTGACCACCAAACTGATTGCACGGGAAGCCAAGCACTTCGAACCCGCGGTCCTTGTAGGTCTGGTACAGCTTTTCCAGCCCATCATATTGCGGGGTGAAACCGCATTTGCTCGCGGTGTTGACGACCAGCAAGACGTTGCCGAGCTTGTCCTTGAGATCGAGGTTCTCGCCCCGGTTGGTAGCGACGGTGAAATCAGCAATCGTGGTCATGGTCGCGTCTCCCTTTCAAAGGCCTTGGGTCAGCAGTCCGTTATGCAGGCGCACCACCCGGTCCATCTTGGCCGCAAGGCGTTCATTGTGGGTGGCGACCAGTGCGGCGCTGCCTTCGCCGCGGACCAGCGCGAGGAATTCAGCGAGCACGCCGTCAGCCGTTATTTCATCCAGGTTGCCGGTCGGTTCATCCGCCAGCACCAGCGTCGGCCGGTTGGCGAGCGCGCGGGCGACCGCGACGCGTTGCTGCTCACCGCCTGAAAGCTGGCTGGGGCGGTGCGTAAGCCGCGCGCCAAGGCCAAGGCTGGTGAGCAGGCTATCGGCCCGCGCCTCGCACTCCGCACGCGGCGTCCCGAGGATCATCTGCGGCATCACGACATTTTCGCGCGCGTCGAAATCGGGCAGCAGATGGTGGAACTGATAGACGAAACCCAGATGTTCGCGCCGCAGCCGGGTGCGTTGATCGCTGGCGAGGTCTTCGGCACGTTCACCAGCCAGACTGATCGAGCCTTCAAACCCGCCTTCGAGCAGGCCGACGGCTTGCAACATGGTCGATTTGCCCGATCCCGATGGGCCAAGCAGCGCGACAATTTCGCCCGGCATGATATCCAAATCAACCCCGCGCAGCACTTCGATGCGCTGCCCGCCCTGTTCAAACGCGCGCTTCAATCCGCGCAAGCTGACGATCGGGGCAGCACTATTCATAACGCAGCACCTGCACCGGATCAGTGTTGGCAGCCTTCAGCGCCGGGTAGAGCGTGGCGAGGAAACTGAGCCCCAGCGCCAGCGCCACAATCCCGGCAATTTCCCACGGATCGGTGCGCGATGGCAGGGTGGAGAGGAACCGCACCTCAGGATCCCAGATTTCCTGGCCCGTGGTAAAGGCAATGAAATCGACAATCTGTTCGCGGAAGAACAGCACGATCGATCCCAGCACCAGCCCCGCCACTGTCCCAATCGCGCCGACCGTGCTGCCGGTGGTGACAAAAATCTTGAGCAGGTTGCGCCGCGTCGCCCCCATCGTGCGCATGATCGCAATATCGCGGGTCTTGGCACGCACCAGCATCACCAGGCTGGAAAGAATATTGAACGCGGCGACCAGCACCATGAAACTCAAAGCAAAGAACATTGCCACACGTTCAACCTGCAAGGCTTCAAACAGGGCAGAGTTGATCGTCTTCCAATCGGAAATCACCGCCTTGCCGGTCAACTGCGCTTGCAATGGTTCAAGGATTTCACCGACCCGGTCCGGATCGTCGACAGTGACCTCGATCATTCCAATCGAATCCCCCATCAACAACAACGTCTGCGCGTCCTTGATCGGCAAGACAACGAAGCGTTCGTCGAAATCATAGATGCCAACTTCGAAGATCGCGCCGACTTCATAGCCAACCTGACGGATCGAGGTGCCGAACGGGGTGGCGCGGCCCTGCGGATTGAAGATCGTGACGGTATCGCCGACGCGCGCGCCAAGATTTTGCGCCAGCCGCGTGCCTATCGCGATCCGGCCCGATCCATCCCGCAAGGTGCCGATATCGCCCAGCACTACCTTGTCGGCCAGATCGGCAATATCTTTATCGGTCTGGCCGCGCAGAAATATCGCTTCGGTCCGGCCATTATAGCTGGCAGGCAATGCCTGTTCGATCAGTGGTGAGGCTTCGACCACGCCCGGTGTGCGCTTGACGTTGGCCAGCACGCTTTCCCAATTGTCGAGCCTGCCGCCATAGGCCTGCACAATCGCATGGCCATTCAACCCCACGATCTTGTCGAGCAATTCGGCGCGGAACCCGTTCATCACGCTCATCACAACCATCAGCATCGCGACCGAGAGCATCACCACGCCGACCGATATCCCCGCGACAAGCGCAATGAATGCCTCCCCCTTACCAGGCCAGAGGTAGCGTTTGGCGATCATCCATTCGAACGGGGAGAGCATAGGAGGGTCAGTGCTGCCTGTAAGGTGAACCACGCCTGTAGAGCGCGCTTGCCAAGGCCGCAAGCTACCCCGTCCTTGCCGTCCTGCCGCTCTGCTACGTAAGGGCCGCGCCAAGCCTGAGCCTGTCACACCTCGGTCAGCAAAAAGCCGGGCATCCCCACCCCGCTTTCACTTGTAATTGATCCGTCACATCGCCATTGGAACCGAGCGCTCCTGCGGCAATCGACGCAAACAGGTCTGGTGATGCCGATGACACCCCTTAATGTGACTCACCCCTTCCTTGATGCGGATGGCGACAAGCTACGCGAGGAATGCGGGATTTTCGGCGCGATCAACGCAGCCGATGCCGCCGCCACCACGGCGCTGGGCCTGCATGCCTTGCAGCATCGCGGGCAGGAAGCCGCCGGGATTACCAGCTATGATGGCAAGGAATTCTATTCACGCCGCGGGCTTGGCCATGTGGCGGAAAACTTTTCCTCGCCCGAAGCTATTGCAGAACTGCCCGGCCATATGGCGACAGGGCACGTGCGCTATTCCACCACTGGGGGATCAGGCCTGCGCAACGTTCAGCCGCTTTATGCTGACCTCGCCAGCGGCGGGTTTGCCGTGGCCCATAATGGCAATATCTCCAACGCCATGACCCTGCGCACCGATCTGGTGAACAAGGGTTCGATCTTTCAGTCGACCTCCGATACCGAGGTGATCATTCACCTCGTTGCCACCAGTCGCTATCCCACGATTGCTGATCGGCTGGTGGACGCGCTGCGGCTGGTCGAAGGCGCCTATGCGCTGATCGTGACGACGCCTGAAGGCATGATCGCCTGCCGTGACCCGCTCGGCATCCGGCCGCTGGTAATGGGCCGGATGGGTGAGGCGATCTTGTTCGCGTCCGAAACCGTCGCCTTTGACGTGGTCGGGGCCGAGGTCATCCGCGAAGTTGAGCCGGGCGAACTGGTGATGGTCGATTTCTCCGGCGAGATTCGCTCGGTGCGTCCGTTCGGCAGCCCTTCCCCGCGCCCCTGTATCTTTGAACATGTCTATTTCAGCCGCCCCGACAGCGTATTCGCCGGGCGTTCTGTCTACGAAGCGCGCAAAGCCATTGGCATGCAGCTGGCCAAGGAATCGCCGTGCGAAGCGGACCTGGTCGTGCCCGTGCCTGACAGCGGCGTGCCTGCCGCGATCGGATATGCGCAGGCCTCGGGACTACCGTTTGAACTCGGTATCATCCGATCGCACTATGTCGGGCGCACCTTTATCGCTCCGTCTGACGGCGCGCGCCATTCCGGGGTCAAGCGCAAGCACAATGCCAACCGCTCGTTGGTGGCAGGCAAGCGGATCGTGCTGATTGACGATTCGATCGTGCGCGGCACCACCAGCATGAAAATCGTCGAGATGATGCGCGAAGCAGGCGCCAGCGAAGTGCACTTCCGCGTCGCCAGCCCGCCGACCGCACATTCGTGCTTTTACGGTGTGGACACGCCCGAGCGGTCCAAACTGCTCGCGGCGCGAATGGATCTGGAACCGATGCGCGAATTCATCAAGGCCGATAGCCTCGCGTTCATTTCGATCGACGGCCTGTACCGTGCTGTCGGTTCAGAAGCGCGCAACAAGACCTGCCCGCAGTTCTGCGATGCCTGTTTTACGGGCGACTATCCGACTTCGCTGACCGACCTCGCTCTGGCTGAACAGAAATCTGCCGAGCTTCCCTTCGCCGACCCGAAAGCTGCCTGAACTCATGACTGATACGACGAAACCGCTTTCCGGCCGTACCGCGCTTGTCACCGGCGCCAGCCGCGGCATCGGCGCTGCCACTGCCAAGGCGCTGGCGGCGGCGGGCGCGCATGTCATTCTGGTGGCGCGCAAGGTCAAGGCGCTGGAAGCGGTCGAAGATGAAATCCACGCCGTTGGCGGCACATCCACCATCGCACCGCTTGATCTGATGGAGCCTGACGCAGTGACCCGGCTGGCAGCCGCGATTGCCGGGCGCTGGCAAACGCTCGACATCATGGTGCTGGCGGCCGCCTATCTGCCTGAATTGACCCCGCTGTCACAGGTCGACCCCAAACAGTTCAATCAGGCACTGCTCACCAACGTGGTCGCGACCCAGGCGCTGCTCACAGGCTTCGACCCGCTGCTGCGCCGCGCCGAAGCGGGCCGGATCATCGGGCTGACCAGCAGCGTCGGCGCAGTACCTCGGCCCTATTGGGGTGCTTACGGTGCGACCAAGGCGGCGTTTGAAAACCTGCTGGAAACCTACGCGGGCGAAGTTGAGCGGTTGAGCCCGCTGCGCGTTGCCATCATTGATCCCGGCGCCACCCGCACCGAAATGCGCGCCCGCGCCTACCCCGGTGAAGACCCCGCCAAGGTGAAAGCCCCCGAAGTGGTGGCCGACCGGTTGGTTGCACTTTTGACCGAGGGCTTCGACGCACTCCACCGTGAGCGTATCGGGTAAGAACACTTAATCGTCCCTACCGGAGGGTTAACCACTTTCGGAAAGCGTGCCTTAGGGTTTGCCCCTGCATTCTCGCGTTGGACCAACCACCCCGAGAGACCGCAGGCTTCGAACACAAGGTTCACCGCGATGACGATTAAATCTCATCCCTACCGGAAGGCCGCGCAGGAAGATCGCTGCTCGCCGCGTACCCGTCTTACCATCCCGGCGACGTTGCGCGCATCGGGTGGCCGTGCCTTTCAAAGCGTGGTGCATGATCTGTCGATCTCCGGCTTTTCGGCGGCATCGATCAATCGGATGCACGAAGGCCAGCTTTGCTGGTTGACGTTGCCGGGGCTTGAGGCGCTGGCGGGCGAAGTCGTGTGGTGGGACAACTGCATCGTCGGCTGTGCCTTTACCGAGCTGCTCAGCCCGATTGTGCACGACAACGTGCTGCAGCGTTACAGCAATGTCGGCGTCTACCGTCAGCTCATCTGAACGCGCCAAGCGGCAGTCTGGAGCCTATTCCAGACTTGCCGCGATCTTTGCCACGACCGCGCCGGTGTCAGCGCGCCCGCCGGACGACGTTGCCTTCGGCCAGTTGCTGATCACTGCCACCACGAGCTTTTTCTGCGGCACGATGCTGATTGCCTGCCCGAAGATGCCCTGCGCGCCGAACGTGGAGCCGGGATAGGTCCACCACTGGTAGCCATAGCCATACCCGCTGTCGCCAAAATCGACCTGACTGTCGGTCGCTTCGGCGAACCAGCCGTCCGCGACCACGCCCTTGCCGCCCTCAAGCACGAACTGCCCCATCCGCGCGTAATCCGATAGCCGGATCGACAGGCAGCATCCGCCAACATTACCGCCGCGCGGATCGACCATCCAGAACAGTCCGCCTGCAAAACCGGCAGGCTCGACAATCTTCGACTGCGCATATTCGGCCAGCGACTTGCCGACCGCATTTTCTACCAGCAACCCGATCAGGTTCGTCTCGCCGGTCTTGTAGACCCACTTTTCGCCCGGCGCCGCCTCGCGCGGCAAGGCCTTCATCTGGGCGACGATGGCATCAGGGCCATATTCGACCACAAAGCGGTTCAGCTGCGCTACGTCGGAATTGGGATCGGTATAGTCCTCGTTCCACTTGACGCCGCTGGTCATGGTGGCCAGCTGGCGCACATTCACGCCTTCGTAGGCCGATCCTTTGAGGCCGGGGATATACTTGGTCACCGGATCATCGAGGCTGGTGATGAACCCATCCTTCACCGCCGCACCGAGCAGGGTGGAGGTGAAGCTTTTGGCGACTGAAAAACTGGTCCAGCGATCAGTCGCGCCAAGGCCGAGGTTGTAGGCTTCATACCGGACTTTGCCATCGGCCAGCACCATGATCCCGGCGGCGTTGGTGTCCGCCATCAGCGCCTTGAGCTCGGCCTGCAATTCTGCGCTGAGCGGAGCGCCCTGAGGCAAGGCACGGGTGGTTTTGGCGGCGGGGACTTCATGGCCCGCAAACCACTGCTCCATCCCGCGGAACCGTTCGGAGCGCTGGGCATCATTCCAGAACAATACCTGCAAATCGGACTGATCACGCGCGGGCGGCTGGATGACGCGGACCGGCGCCATGGCCATCACTGGCGGCGGCGTGGCGGCCAATTCCGTCTCGCTACCGACCCTGACGGTGCAGCCGGCCAAAACAGCCGCCAGCACCGCGCCTGAAACCATGCCTGTGATCTTGCCCATCATCCCCATCCTTTTATCTGTTGTGCGCAAGGCATGGCGGACGGGCGCGGCAGGAGCAAGCCCCCCTTTAAGGCTCCTGACCGCCCTTCATCGTTTTGAGCGCTGCCAGCGCCCGCTCGCGCGCGGCACGGTGTGCGATGATCTTGCGCGGATAGCCCATTGGCCGCCGCCCGAATTCCTCGGGATCGTGAATGGTGGGTTCTTCCAGCTTGGCCAGTTCGGGCACATATTCACGGATGTAACGCGCCGCATCGAACTTTTCCGACTGGGTGAGCGGGGCCATGATCCGGCTGAACATGTTGGAATCGACGCCGGTGCCAGCCGTCCACTGCCAGTTGGTGGCGTTGGAAGCGTAGTCGGCATCGCAGAGCGTATCCCAGAACCACTTCTCCCCCTCGCGCCAATCGATCAGCAGGTGCTTGATCAGGAAGCTCGCGGTGATCATCCGCACGCGGTTGTGCATCCACCCGGTCTGCCACAGCTGGCGCATCCCGGCATCGACGATCGGGTAGCCGGTGCGGCCCTGCTGCCAGGCTTTCAGATCGCGCGCGGCGGCGGGATCAGTGGCAGGATCGCGCCAGCCGAAGCGGTCGAAATCTTCGCGGTAGTTTTTGCTGGCATAGGCGGGGAATTGCAGGATCGCGTTCTGCGAATAGTCGCGCCAGATCAACTCGCCTTCAAAGGTGCGCCAGCCATCAGAACGTTTATGTTTGAATTTGTGCCAGATTTGCACCGGCGAGATTTCGCCAAAATGCAGGTACGGCGAGAGCCGCGAGACCTTGTCGACGCTGGGGAAGTTCCGCTTGTCGTCATAATCGTCGACGTGATCCTCCCACCAGCTGAGGCGTTCATGCGCAGCGTCTTCGCCGACCTGCCAGAAATCCGCGATGCCGTCTGACCAATCGGGCTTGGTGGGAAGCAAGTTCCAGTCGGCAAGGGTATCGCTCGCAGGCCAGCTATCGGGCGAAGACAGGGTGTCGGGCGCTGGGAGTTCATCGCGCGGAGGAAATTCGGCCCGCACCGCACGGCTGAACGGGGTGTAGATCTTGTACTGCCCCCCGGTGCCGGTGGTTATCGAGCCGGGTGGCATCAGGAAATTGCCGTCGTAAAGTTGCAGGTCGAGCCTGTCCGCCAGTTTGCCTTGCGCCTTCCTCCACCACGGTTCGTAATGGCGGTTGGCGTGGATGGTGGTCGCGCCCACTTCCTCGGCCAGCTTGGTGAGTTCCTCGACCGCATCGCCGCGCCGCAGGATCAGCTTGGCGTGACGCTTGGCGAGGCTGTTGGCGAGGCTTTCGAGCGAATGATGCAGCCACCAGCGCGATGCGCCGCCATAGGCGTGGTGCTTGGCCGCGTCGTCGTCGAGCACATAGACGCACACCACCGGGCCGGCCTTGGCCGCGTGGTAGAGCGCGGGATTATCGGCAAGGCGCAGATCGCGCCGCAGCCATACGATTTGGGTCATCGTGGTCCTTCTTGTCCCTCTTCCCC
>JANQTR010000154.1:0-2611 GCA_030731635.1 Erythrobacter sp.
GCTCCATTCGCATCGATCACCGCGCCGGTCATGCTCGGCGGCGCATCAAGTGCGCAAAAGGCAATGATGGCGGCGATTTCATCAGGCGTCGCCACCCGGCCGAGCGGAATGTCGGCCAAAAGCCCCGGCCCGCCGCGACTGGCGAGGTAGTCGTCGGCCATGCTGGTGTCGGTGAACCCCGGCGTGATCGCAAAGCTGAGAATCCCTTGCGACGCATAGGCGCGGGCGATGGTCTTGTGCATCGCCACCATCCCGCCCTTGGCCGCAGCATAATGCCAATGCGCGGGCGAATCCCCGCGATAGGCCGCACGGCTGGCGACATGTACCAACCGCCCGGCAAACCCGCGCTGCTGCCAGTGCAGCACTGCAAGGCGCGATAGTTGCGCAGCGGCGGTCAGGTTGACCCGCAAGGTATCCTCCCACGCATCCAGCCATTCGATATCCGACCGGTCGAGCCGGTTCGCCTCAAACCGCCCGGCATTATTGACCACCACGTCAATTGTGCCGCCAGCCATATCGAGCGCGGCTTCCCACAAGGCTTGCACGGCCAGCGGATTGCCGAAATCGGCGGCGATGATCGGGGGGCCGCCGTCCGCCAAGGGCTGCGGGCGCGAGGCGTGGCCGATCACCGGCACCCCCCGCGCAGCCAGAGTTTCGAGCGCTGCCCTGCCAATTCCGCGGCTTGATCCGGTGATAAGAATGTGTCCCATGCAATCGCCTATCCGAAACTTTGCAAGCTGTGTCCACCGCTCGCCGCTTGCACCACACGTCAGCCGCGCTAAGTGGGGTGGCAAAACAGGGATAACTGGGATCATCATGAACCAAAGACCGCTTTCTCCCCATTTGCAGGTGTGGCGCTGGGGCCCGCACATGCTGGTATCGATCCTGCACCGCGCCACCGGTGACGGCATGGCCGTGGTCGGGCTTGGCGTGTTGGTATGGTGGCTGGGCGCGCTGGCCAGCGGGCCTGAGGCCTATGCCAGTTTCCAGGGCATCATGGGATCGCCGCTGGGCATGGTGGTGCTGGTCGGCCTGTCATGGGCGTTCTTCACGCACATGATGAGCGGGCTGCGCCATTTCGTGATGGATATTGGCGCAGGCTATGAACTCAAGACCAATCGCATGTGGTCGATCGCCTCTCCGGTGATCGCCGTTGTTCTCACCGCGGGCTTTTGGGCCCTGATGCTGCTGCGCTGAGGAGACAGGCACATGGGTAACGGAACTTCTATCGGGCGCGTACGCGGGCTTGGCGCTTCGCATCATGGGGCGCATCACTGGCTGGTGCAGCGCACCACCGCGATTGCCAATGTGGTGCTGATGGCATGGCTGCTTGTCAGCTTTGTCATCCTTGGTGATTTTGACCACGCCACCGTGGTCAAGTGGCTGTCGCAGCCGATTTCAGCCGTGCCGATGATGCTGCTGGTGATCAGCCTGTTCTGGCATGCAAGGCTGGGGCTGCAAGTGGTGATGGAGGATTATGTCCACGACGCCGGCACCAAATTCGCCGCGATTGCGGCGCTCAATCTCGCAATTTTCGGCGGCGGCGCATTTGCCATTTTCAGCGTTGCCGCGCTCGCATTCGGAGGACAAGCCTGATGGCTACCGCAGCAGCACCCGGCACCGCTAACGACGTTGGCGGGGCACACCTTAAGGGCGCTTACAAGATTATCGACCACACCTATGACGTGATTGTGGTGGGCGCGGGCGGATCAGGCCTGCGCGCCACGATGGGCGCAGCCGAATCCGGCCTGCGCACCGCCAATATCTCCAAGGTGTTCCCGACCCGCAGCCACACCGTGGCAGCGCAGGGCGGCATCGCCGCCTCGCTCGGCAATAACAGCCCGGATCACTGGACCTGGCACATGTATGACACCGTCAAGGGGTCAGACTGGCTGGGCGATCAGGACGCGATCGAATATCTCGCCCGCGAAGCACCTGCGGCGGTGTATGAGCTGGAACACGCCGGTGTACCGTTCAGCCGCAATGCCGATGGCACGATCTATCAGCGCCCGTTTGGCGGCCACATGCAGAACATGGGCGCTGGCCCGCCGGTGCAGCGCACCTGCGCCGCGGCTGACCGCACCGGTCACGCGATGCTCCACGCGCTGTATCAGCAGAGCCTGAAGTATGACGCGGATTTCTTCATCGAATATTTCGCGCTCGACCTCATCATGTCCGAACGCGACGGCGAAAAGGTCTGCGTCGGCGTGATGGCAATGTGCCTTGATGATGGCACGATCCACCGTTTCCGCGCGCAATCGGTCGTCCTGGCGACCGGCGGTTATGGCCGTTGCTATTACACCGCCACATCGGCGCACACCTGCACCGGCGACGGCGGCGGGATGGTGCTGCGTGCGGGCCTGCCTTTGCAGGACATGGAGTTTGTGCAGTTCCACCCGACCGGCATTTACGGCGCGGGCGTGCTGATCACCGAAGGCGCGCGCGGCGAAGGTGGCTACCTCACCAATTCCGAAGGTGAGCGCTTCATGGAGCGTTACGCCCCTTCCGCGAAGGATCTGGCGAGCCGCGATGTCGTGTCGCGTTCGATGGCGCTGGAAATGCGCGAAGGGCGCGGTGTCGGGCCGGAAGGCGATCACATCTACCTCCACCT
>JANQTR010000154.1:2621-3320 GCA_030731635.1 Erythrobacter sp.
GCCGGGCATCACTGAAAGCGGGAAGATCTTCGCAGGCGTTGACCTGACCCGTCAGCCGCTGCCGGTGACCCCGACGGTGCATTACAACATGGGCGGTATCCCGTGCAATTATCATGGGCAGGTCGTCACCCTCGGCCCGGATGGTAACCCCGATCACGTCATCCCCGGCCTCTATGCCGTGGGTGAGGCGGCGTGCGTTTCGGTGCATGGGGCCAACCGTTTGGGTTCGAACTCGCTGATCGATCTCGTGGTGTTTGGCCGCGCGACCGGGCATCACCTGCGCGACAATATCAAGGGCGGGGCCAAGCAGCCTGAACTGCCCGCCGACAGCGCCGATCTTGCGCTGACCCGGCTTGACCATTTCCGCTATGCGCAGGGCGGTTCGCCCACCGCGCAGATCCGCGCCGAGATGCAGAAAGCGATGCAGAAGCACTGCGCCGTGTTCCGCGATCAAAAGCTGATGGACGAAGGCGTGGCCAAGCTGGCCGAGCAGAACAAGCGGATGGAAGACATCCACGTCACCGATAAATCGCTGATCTGGAACAGCGATCTGATCGAAACGCTGGAGCTCGACAACCTGATGAGCCAGGCCAACGTGACGATTGCCTCTGCCGCCAACCGCAAGGAAAGCCGCGGCGCCCACGCGCACGAGGATTTCCCCGATCGCAACGATGCCGAATGGATGAAGCACACCATCGC
>JANQTR010000155.1 GCA_030731635.1 Erythrobacter sp.
CCGTGGAACTTCCCGCTCGCCATCTTCATCGGCATGGCCAGCGCCGCACTGGCTGCTGGCAACAGCGTGATCGCCAAGCCAGCCGAACAGACCCCGTTGATCGCGGCGCTGGCGGTGAAACTGTGTCACGATGCCGGTATCCCGCCCGAAGCGTTGCAATTGCTCCCCGGTGCGGGGGCGGTTGGCCAGATGATCACCGCCGATCCGCGGCTGGCAGGCGTCGCCTTCACCGGATCGACCGAAACCGCGCAGGCGATCAACCGCGGGCTGGCCAATCGCGATGGACCAATCGCGACCTTGATTGCTGAAACCGGCGGGCAGAACGCGATGATCGTCGACAGTTCCGCCCTGCCCGAACAGGTGGTGCGCGATGTGCTGGCGAGCAGTTTTCAAAGCGCGGGCCAACGCTGTTCGGCGCTGCGGGTATTGTATCTGCAGGACGATATCGCCGACCACATGCTGGCGATGATCCGCGGCGGGTTCGAAGCGTTGAATATCGGCGATCCGGCAAATCTGGCGACCGATGTCGGCCCGGTGGTTGATCCCGACGCGCAGGCGCGGCTTGAACGCCATGTCGCGCGCTGCCTGGCGAGCGAGCGCAAGGTCACACGCCTGCCGCTGCCGCCCGGTCTCGAAAAGGGGTGCTTTGTCGCCCCGACGATTGTCGAACTGGGATCGATCCTCGAACTGGCGCGCGAACATTTCGGACCCGTGCTGCATGTGGTGCGGTTCAAGGCGGGCACGCTGGGGCAGGTGATCGAAGACATCAACGCCACCGGATACGGCCTGACCTTGGGCCTCCACAGCCGCATCGCGGAAACCCGGCGATTTGTGCAGGCGCGCGCACGGGTCGGCAATTTCTACGTCAACCGCAATCAGATCGGTGCGGTGGTGGGCAGTCAGCCGTTCGGCGGTGAAGGCCTGTCTGGCACCGGGCCGAAAGCGGGCGGGCCGCATTACCTCGCCCGTTTCGCGACAGAGCGGGTGATGACCATCGACACGACGGCTGCGGGCGGGAATGCCAGCTTGCTGGCGGCGGGGTAGGCTTTCGCGGCGATCGCGCCTACCCTGACCGGCTATGCCTGACATGCCCCCACCCACGCCGCCCACCACCTTCAAAGTGGCGAGCTACAATATTCACAAGGGTGTGGGCACGGATCGCAAGACCGATCCGGCGCGCATCCTCAGGGTGCTGACAGAAATCGACGCCGATATCGTCACCCTGCAGGAAGCCGACCGCCGGTTCGGCGCGCGCAGCAGCGTGCTGCCGCCCTTCATGATCGCCAGCCACACCGATTATGTGCCCGTGCCGCTGGACGTGCAGCATGATTCGATGGGATGGCACGGCAATGCCATTCTGGTGAAGAACAGCGTCAGCATCGAAAGCCACGACATCATCCACATCCCCTGTCTGGAACCGCGCGGGGTGGTGACAGCGACGGTGGGGATCGGCGGCACACAGGTGAGCGTCTTCGGGATGCATCTCGATCTGTCAGGCCTGTGGCGTGTGCGTCAGGCCAAGGTGATTGCAGAGCTTGCCAATACCGCGCGCCAACATAACCCCACGGTGTTGATGGGCGATCTCAACGAATGGCGCAGGCAAGCGGGTGTGTTCCGCGAATTTGGCCGCCATTTCAGCATCCTTGATCCCGGCCCCAGCTTTCACGCTGCGCGCGCCATCGGCCGGTTAGACCGGATCATGCATTGCGAACGGCTGGTGATGGGCAGCTGCGGCGTGCACCGCAGCGCACTGGCCGCGACGGCGTCCGATCACCTGCCGGTGTGGGCGGAGTTTTCGCTGGGGTAGGCGGACATCGCGAAGCGAACCTGTTAGGCAGCGCATCATTCTTCAGAACGGACTACGCTTATGACAACCTATCTCGTCGCTTCCTACACGATCACCGATCCGGAAGGTTATGCGGCCTATCCCGCGGCAGTGGGGCCAACGCTACTGGCCTATGGCGGGGAGCTGATTGTCGGGGACTTTCAATCGCATGTGCTCGAAGGCACGCCCCATCCGGTGACGATAATTGTAAGGTTTCCATCCAAAGCAGCAGCCCTGGATTGGTATAAGTCTTCGGAATACATGGCGATTGTTAACCTGCGAACCGATCACTCAGAAGGCACAGCCGTGCTGGTCGATGAATGGGTCATTCCAACCTGAGCGGTTGCCGGCCGAACATCGTCCTATCGACCCGGCGGCTTCGTCCGCAGCCATGGCGCTTCCCGAATGCCCGCTTTGGGACGAAAACCTTGCAGTTTCTGCCGTTCCTGCGCGCTGTCTTGGCGATCTGCGCATAATGGCGTATTTTCCTGCGGGGGCGCGGCATTCACAGGCGGGGGCTATTGCGCCGCACAGGGGACAAGACGTGAAACAGAGCCTGATCAACTTGCTGCCGCCCGCCACCGTTGCGGCAGTGATCGCCTTCTGGGCTTTTGCCCCTGAGGCTTTGGTCGAATCGCCTTGGACGATCATCCTTGTCGGCCTTGCCACGCTGCTGTTTGTGCAATTGCTCGAACTGGTGTTCGAACGGCACGAAGGCTGGCGCATCAATGGCAAGGAACTGGCGACCGACATCTTCTATGTCGCGTTCGGTTACGGCGTGATCGGGTTCCTCAGCGACACGCTGGTCAATTCGCCGATGGCGGCGCTGAAGGAACAGCTTGGCATTGCCACCCCGTGGCTCGCTGCGCTGCCGTTTCTGGTGCAGGTCTTCATCGTGATGCTGGTGTTCGAATTCGGCCAGTACTGGATGCACCGGGGGATGCACAACTGGACCCCGTTGTGGCTGACCCACGCGCCGCACCATCACATCACGCAACTGAATGCGATGAAGGGGTATATCGGCAACCCGATTGAACTGTTCCTGATCAGCCTGGGCGTGATTGCGCTGCTTGATGTCGATCTCAACGCGCTGTTTGCCGCCTTCACCGCTGCGGGCGCGATTGCGATCTATGCCCACGCGAATGTCCGCGCCGATCCGCCGATCTGGTACGGGTTTTTCTTCACCACCATCCGCAACCACAGCCTGCACCACACTGCCTTGAGTTACGAAGACACGCGCTGCAATTACGGCAACAGCGTGATCCTGTGGGACCGGGTGTTCGGCACTTATCGCGACGGCGAATCCGAAGTGGTCGGACAGGACGATCGCAAGCGCCTGTCGATCAAGGAGCAATGGCTGTTCCCGCTGCGCCCATGGTTGGAGCGCAAGCAAAACGCAGAGAGCTGAGCGGGTTTGGTCTGCTTTTGGGGTGCGCGTTCGGGCGGATGAATGGCGGGGATTGGGTGGATT
>JANQTR010000156.1 GCA_030731635.1 Erythrobacter sp.
TCGGGCTTGAAGGCTGCGGAATAGGTTGCGATCTCGCCATCGTAGAATTCGGACGCGAGCCGCGCTTCCCACAGGCCAGAGGTGGACACGCCATCGAGATATTCGCCGATGATCGGGGCTGCCGACCACATGGAGAACGCCTTCAATGCGGCGAAGATTTTGATATCCGCGCCGTCAGCCGCCGCCGCATCGCGCACGTCCGCCAGCACGCGGCAATTGGCACGCAGCTTGGCCGCGTCGACGACGAAGGCGGGGCTGTCGACGCGGGACAGGTCAAAATGGGCGAAGGCGCCCGGATCACCGGCTTTGGTTTGCATTATTCAGTGTCACCCAGCAAGCCCAGCACCATTGCAATACCGGGATCCGTTCCATCTGGCGCTGTGTCGACAGGCGTCAAGGGAACTTGCGCAACATAATCTTCACGCGGCGTTCCATCTACGTGAAACAAGGCCTCTCCTGCCAAATCGACGCGTGCGCCGCTCGAAGGCAAGTCTCGGTTCCACAGGCCGCCGAGCAGATCACCCATATTCGAACCAACCGTGACAGCGTCAGTCGCGGAGTCCATGCCTATGACAATCCCTTCGCCCATGCTGCCAGTCCAGCGACCATGGAGAACATAGACCGGTCCGCCGAAATAAGGTTCGCGTGGATGGACGTATTCGACGAATTGGCGCGGTACGCTGAATTCGCGCTCGTACACCGGGATCACGTGCATCTGGTAGGGTCGGACTTGGGTGGTGAAATGCCCGATGATCGAACGCGCCACCTCGGTGTTGCCTCCACTCGGTGTCTCACGCATGTCGAGTATCACTGCCCGTGCCTCGGCCGCCAGAACCATCGCCGCATCAAACGCTGTGATTGTATCATTATTGCCCAATGAATTGAGAATGCGGATTACCGCCACGTCACCTTCAGCGCCAACAAACTCGACCGCGATAGGCGAACGATCCGACAGCGAACGCGCATAGGTGCGAGTAGAAACAAGCTCCACCTCGCGTACAGCACCAGTTCCTTTGCGCACTTTCAACACGCGGCCGGATCCCCGCTTGCCGTTGGCGGCGAGGGTCACGCCATAATCCAGCTGCGCGGCGGTAGGATCGGGCAAGACCTCTCCGAAAGGCAACTGCGCGGCGTCTATCGGTGCACTGCCGTCAATTGCGAGCATTTCATCGCCAGAACGGATACCCGCGTCAAATGCCGGCGACACACGGCGGACATCGCCAACAACGGCGCGTCCATCGACGAATGCGACATCCATATCTGCCGCAGTCATGATGATCGCATAGTCATCATCAGTGAACGGTCCGACGATCAGGTGTGGGTCCATGAATGTCAGCGCGGTCTGCTGGATCACGCGCCGAAAATCTTCCGCGTTCTCGGCCTGCTCAGCCAGCGCCTGAGAGCGATCGAGTTGCGCATCGACATCAAGATCGTCGCGCTCGATATAGGCGTAGGCTCCACGCAGAAGCGTTTCGAACTCATTCCAAGCTGCCACCGCGTCGAATGGCGCTGTCTGCTGGACCTCTTGTGTTGCGGCATCTTGCGCTTGGGCAAGGCCCGGCAGTGCGATCAATAGCCCGGCCAACCCCATAATCGCTTTAGAAAAAGCCATCAGAACCCGACCGGCCCGTCCATCTCCTCAACCGTCCACGGCAGGCCGTGCGCGTTGAGCATTGCCATGAAGGGATCGGGATCGAGCTGTTCGATGTTGAACACGCCCTCGCCCTGCCAATCACCGCGCACCATCATCGCCGCGCCAATCATCGCAGGCACGCCAGTCGTATACGAAACCGCCTGATTGCCGGTTTCCTCGTAGGCCGCCTCGTGCGAGCAGATGTTCTTGATGTAGAACGTCTTCTCGCCCGAGCCATCCAGCGCCTCACCGGTCGCGATCACGCCGATATTGGTGTTGCCCTTGGTCGTTTCGCCGAGGCTTTCCGGCTTGGGCAGCACGGCGGCCAGGAATTGCAGGGGGATGATGTCCTTGCCCTGATACTTGACCGGTTCGATGCTGGTCATGCCGACATTTTGGAGCACGGTAAGGTGAGTGATGTACTGGTCACCAAAGGTCATCCAGAACCGCGCACGCTCCAGTTCGGGCACGAACTTGGCAAGGCTTTCCAGCTCCTCGTGATACATCAGGTAGGCGTTTTTCTTGCCCACCGCTTCGAAATCGAACTCGGTCTTCACCTGCATCGCAGGCGTCTCGACCCACGCGCCATTCTCCCAGTGGCGCGCAGGGGCGGTCACTTCGCGGATGTTGATTTCCGGGTTGAAGTTGGTGGCAAAATGCTGACCATGATCGCCGCCGTTGCAATCGAGGATGTCGAGCTGGCGGATGGTCTTGAGCTTGTGCTTCTTGAGCCACATGGTGAATACGCTGGTCACGCCGGGGTCAAAACCCGATCCCAGCAACGCCATCAAGCCTGCGTCCTTGTAGCGATCCTGATAGGCCCACTGCCAGTGATATTCGAACTTGGCCTGATCCTTGGGCTCGTAATTCGCGGTGTCGAGGTAATCGACGCCCGCTTCAAGGCAGGCGTCCATGATCGGCAGATCCTGATAAGGCAGCGCGAGGTTCACCACCAACCCTGCGCCGGTCTTGCGGATCAGGTTGACCATCGCCGGGACTTCTTCGGCATCGATTTCGTAGGTTGCAATATCGCGACCGCAGCGCTCCTTCACCGAGGCGGCAATGGCATCGCATTTTGACTTGGTGCGGCTGGCGAGATGGATTTCGGGGAAGATATCCGGGTTGAACGCCATCTTGTGGACGCAGACCGAACTCACTCCGCCAGCTCCAATCACAAGGACCGTGGTGGATTTTGCTGCCGACATGATAGGAACCTTTCGTAATGCGAATCTTGCGTGCGCCTTAGAGCATTGCTCCGAAAAGTGGGAACCGGTTTTCGGAAGCGAGCAATGCGATAACGAATTAGTCGAATGCATGAGTGGGGACAAATGATCCAAGCCGAAGTGAGAATACCGAACCGTAAAGGTGTGATTGCCGCAGCGCAGGCCGTGGCCGCCATCCTGCCGCCGACCCCGCTTCTGCCGGTGGCCATCAATGGCGTGCAGGCGTGGGTGAAGGCCGAGGTGCTGCAACCCATCGGCGCGTTCAAGATCCGCGGCGCGTGGTGGCGGTTGGTCAGCATGTCGGCGGACGAACGCGCGGGCGGCGTGGTGGCGGTGTCATCGGGCAACCATGCGCAAGGCGTTGCCTGGGCGGCACGGCGGTTGGGCATCGCTGCGACGATCGTCATGCCGCAT
>JANQTR010000157.1 GCA_030731635.1 Erythrobacter sp.
TGGCCGAACGGGGCTTCAGCATTGATGCGACCGATGGCACCCCGGCAATGGTCGCCAAGGCCAATGAACGGTGGAGCGTCGGCGCGCGGGTGATGGCGTTCCACGAGCTGGAGGCAGAGGCCGAATATGACGCGGTCTGGGCCCATGCCAGCCTGCTGCACTGCCCCCGTGCCGAACTGCCCGATGTGCTCACCCGCATCCACCGCGCGCTCAAACCCGGCGGTTGGCACTTTGCCAGCTACAAGCTGGGCAATGGCGAAGGCCGCGACGACCTGGGCCGGTTCTACAATTTTCCCGACGCGGATTGGCTGACAGCGCAATATACCAGCGCAGGTGGGTGGAATGTCATGGAAACAGAACAATACACCGCAGGCGGGTTCGACAATGTAACCCGCGACTGGATCGATCTTGTTGTGCAAAAACCATGAGCGAGTGGCACGTCGAAGCCGTTTGCACCGGCACGGCCCGCCCGTTCAATGGCGCGGAACTGAGCGCGATCACAAAGCGCCCGCGTGATGGCACCGTTCAGGTGCTGCCCGAAGGTCTCGCGCCGGATGAACAGGCCGACCGCCGCGTGCATGGCGGCCCCGAAATGGCGCTGCACCTCTATCCGCTGGATCACCACGACTATTGGCGCGGCGTGATCGGCGATTCCCCACTGCTGACCGAACCCGGCGCCTTTGGATCAAACCTCGCGGTGCGCGGCTTGACCGAGGAGATGGTGCATATCGGCGACCGTTTTCGGTTGGGCGGCAAGACAACCGGCGCGCTGATCGAAATCAGCCAGCCGCGCCAGCCGTGCTGGAAGATCGAACATCGCTTTTGCGCCAAGGGCATGGTCGCAAGCATCATCCGGACGGGCAGCTGCGGATGGTATTTCCGGGTGATAGAAACCGGCGAAGTGGCGGCAGGCGATAGGCTTGAACGAGTCGCCATCGGCGCGGCGGATTGGACCGTTGCGCGGGCCTTTCGCGCGCTTGTGGCCGGAACAGCGACGCAGGCGGACTATGCCGAACTGGCAATACTCCCCGCGCTTTCGCCCAAATTGCGCGAAAAAGCGGCACAAAAGCTGGGCTGAGAACGCCTCGTCGCGCATCTGCCCCAGCTCGTCCAACCCTGCTGTTTCCTGATCGACCCGTTCATCCTGCGTTCGCCTTAGCTGAACGAAAAGGGGGTCGCTCCATCGGGGAGCCGCCACAAGGGATTGACCCATGAAACACCTCGCCCTCCTCGCTGCCGCCGGTTCGCTGGCTATGTTTGCTGCTCCAGTGCAGGCTGCTGAACTGCCTGCGGTGCCCGCAACGTCGTACACCAGCTTTAACGCCAGCCCGCTCGGCGCATTCGCCCCTGTCACCGCCTATGGCGATGATGATCGTTATGAGCGCCGTGACCGCTACGATCGCCGTGACCGTCGCCGGTATCGCGACCGTGATTATGACCGCTATGAAGGCCGCCGCCTTGGCCGCAATGACCGGGTGTGGCGTGGCAATGACGGGCGCTATCGCTGCCGCCGCGATGATGGCACCACCGGCCTTGTGATTGGCGCCATTGGCGGCGCGCTGGCTGGCCGTGCGGTCGATACTCGCGGTGACCGTTCGCTCGGCACGCTGCTTGGTGCGATTGGTGGCGGTTTGCTCGGCCGCGAAATCGACCGGGGTGATGCGCGCTGCCGCTAAATCCTGATAATGACCAACCCGGCTGAACGCCGCTGGCCCCACCGCCAGCGGCGTTTTCGCCGGTTTTGCAATGTGCCAATGGGCGGCGCGCCCAGCGCCCCCGATTAAGCTCCCCGATTGAAGCGCGCGGTCTGGCCTGTTAGCACTCCGCACATGATCCACCCGGCACTCCGCTTCGCATGACCCGCCCCTCCGTGTTGGTGACCGGCGGGGCGACCCGGATCGGTGCTGCGATCACGCGCCGTTTTGCCAAGGCTGGCTGGCACGTAGTAATCCACTACCGTTCATCGGGCGCTGCGGCAGAGGCGCTGGCGGCCACCCTGCCCTCGGCGCAGACCATCGCATTTGATCTGGCCGATGATGATGCAGCGGTTGCCGCCATGACGTCACTTGCGCAGGAACTGGCAGATTGGCGCTGTCTGGTGAATTCGGCATCTGTGTTCGATTACGACGGTGTAACCGCGCTCGACCCCGCAACGAACCGCAAGGCAATGCAGATCAACGCTCTTGCCCCGGCGCGCATGGCGCAAGCCTTCCTCACCCATGCGAGCAGCGCGGGACTGCGCAGCGTGATCAACGTCACCGACATGAAAATTGAAAATACCAACCCCGATTTCTTCAGCTACACCATGTCCAAGCACGCGCTGGCCGCGACCATCGGCATGCTGGCCAAGGGCTTTTCAGACATGGGCGCGCGGATCTACGGTCTCGCGCCGGGGGCCGTGCTGGCCAGCCATGACCAGCGCGAGGAGGAGACCGATATTTCACACCGCATGAACCTGCTTGAACGCAAGACCGGCGCGGATGAAATCGCCGATGCTGCGCTGTTTCTGGCGGGCGGCGCGCTGGCCAGTGGGCAGACGCTGTTCATCGACAGCGGTCAGCACCTGCTTGATCAACCGCGCGATGTAATCTGGCTGGCGCGCGAAATGGCACAGGGGGGCATGGCATGACCGGCCCAAAGTCCAAGCACAGCCTCTCGACCCGGATCTGGCACTGGGTGAACGCCTGGGCGATCATCGTATTGTTCATGTCGGGCCTGAATATCTCCAACGCGCACAAATATCTCTATTGGGGCGACTATGGCTTTGATCCCAAGGATGCCTGGCTGGCGGTGATCAAATTCCCCGGTTGGGCGACGATCCCGCAAAGCTACAACCTTGCCGTGGCGCGTGATTGGCACATCATCGCCGCGTGGCCGTTTGGGGTGGGTTTGCTATTCATCTGGATTGCGATGCTGGTGAACGGGCATTTCGTCCGCGACCTTATGACGGGCCTGCGCGATTGGACACCGGGCGCGGTGATGGCCTCGCTCAAGGCGCATTCAGGCGGCGCTGACGGGGCGGCGCAGGGTTACAACCCAGTGCAGCGCATTCTGTATGGCATGGTGTTTGGCGTGCTGCTGCCGCTGATGGTGCTGACCGGCCTGTCGATCAGCCCGGGGTTTGAACCTGCCGCGCCATGGCTGGTCGATGCGCTGGGCGGGCGGCAAAGCGCACGCTCGCTGCATTTCCTTACCGCTTGGGCGATTTTCGGGTTCTTTGCTATCCACATCGTGTTGGCCC
>JANQTR010000158.1 GCA_030731635.1 Erythrobacter sp.
CGATATCATGGTCAACGGCCCGGATCAGACCTACATCGAAAAGAAGGGCAAGCTGGTGCTCGCCCCGATCCGGTTCCGCGATGAACAGCATCTGTTCCAGATCGCGCAGCGCATCGTGAACCAGGTCGGCCGCCGCGTCGACCAGACCACGCCGCTGGCTGACGCCCGTCTCAAGGACGGCAGCCGTGTGAACGTGATCGTGCCGCCGCTGTCACTGCGCGGCACCGCGATCTCGATTCGTAAGTTTTCCGAAAAGCCCATCACGCTCGACATGCTGCGCGACTTTGGCTCGATGTCGGACAAGATGTGTACCGCCCTGAAAATCGCGGGCGCGTGCCGGATGAATGTGGTTATCTCGGGCGGTACGGGTTCGGGTAAAACCACCATGCTCAACGCCCTGTCGAAAATGATCGATCCGGGCGAGCGCGTGCTGACGATCGAAGATGCGGCCGAACTTCGCCTGCAACAGCCGCACTGGCTGCCGCTGGAAACGCGTCCGCCCAACCTTGAAGGTCAGGGCGCGATCACCATCGGCGATCTTGTGAAGAACGCCCTGCGTATGCGTCCTGACCGCATCATCCTCGGGGAAATTCGCGGCGCGGAGTGTTTCGATCTCCTCGCGGCAATGAACACCGGTCACGATGGTTCGATGTGTACGCTGCACGCCAACAGCCCGCGTGAATGCCTTGGCCGTATGGAAAACATGATCCTGATGGGCGACATCAAAATCCCCAAGGAAGCCATCAGCCGCCAGATCGCCGAATCCGTCGATCTGATCGTGCAGGTCAAACGTTTGCGCGATGGTTCACGCCGCACCACCAACATCACCGAAGTGATCGGGATGGAAGGCGATGTGATCGTGACGCAGGAACTGTTCAAGTTCGAATACCTCGACGAAAGCGACGATGGAAAGATCATCGGCGAATTCCGCGCATCGGGCCTGCGCCCCTATACGCTGGAAAAAGCGCGGCAATTCGGGTTCGATCAGGCGTATTTGGAAGCCTGCCTGTAAGGCAGGCGGCCGGTCGGCCTTTTGAACCTTAGTGATTGCTGAAAAACAGCAATTTGGCGCGCGGGTCGAAGGTGCGTGCGCTGATCGCTAGGGCCGAACGGCGTGCTCTGCTGACGCAGGCTGTATCGTCCAACCGCCCGCACACTTCGGCCAGCACGCGGTATTGTTCCGCCGATCGCCAGCCGCTCGCATCAAGCTGTTCGAGGATCGCGCGTGCCGGACGGTCGCGGCCCTGCGCGGCGCTCGCGCGGGCGAGGCCGATACGGCTGTCGCCATAAGGACGGGTGCGGAAATTGAGCGCAGCCAAACGGAACGCCCCCGCCGTATCCCCCTCTGCCAGAAAAGCTTCGAACGCATGATCGGCATACGCCGCCGGGTGGCTGACCGCGCGCGCCTTCCATAGCTCGCCCGCCCGCTGCGCTATCGCGTCTGCCGCGCTGTGCTGTCCTTGCGCGGCTAGCACAGCAGCCAGCGCGTCCATGACCGAAGGCCGCTCTGCCCCCTCCATCGCCGTCCGATACAGCTGCTCTGCCCCTGCATAATCGCCCCGCACCGCAGCCATCTGGCCCAGATGCGCGCGCGCCAGCCACCAGCCGGGAAACACCGTATCGGCGCGGGCGATCAGCGCTTCTGCCGCGTCCCAATCGCCCGTCTGAAGATCAATCGCACCGCGTTGAAGCAGCAACGCCGCGCGCGCCCACGGGGTCGCCTCTGGCGCGTCGATGGCATCATCAAGCAGGCGCCGCGCCGCCGCGAAATCACCGTGATGCCGGTGCCAGTCGGCCAGCCGCACGCTTGACCCAAGGCCCGGCTGAAGCTCTGCCGAGCGGCGATAATGCGCCAGCGATTGCGGGTAATCGCCGCGATACAGCGCGACATCGCCCAGAATGGCCTCCGCCTCAGCCACGTCGCCGACCGGGGCGGGAAAAGCATAACCGGGTATCCGCGCAACTTCTTCCGCCGCGATTGCGTTGCGATGCAGCGACAGCGCGATCACCGCACGCGCCAGCACCGGCCCACCGCGATCAGGCGCAAACCGGCGCGCGGTTTCTGCCTGATCAAACGCGGCGGCAAGGTCTTCGTGCGAGCCAGTCAATTGCCCGCGGGCATGGAGCGCCGATGCCAGCGCCTCGTGCGCCGCCCACGATCCGGCATTGGCGACCAGCCGCGCCTCCCCCCGGATGACTTCCCGGTCAAGCGCTTGCAGCGTATCGGCATAGGTCTGCGGCGCCCAGCCGCGCGGGGTCGCTTGCGCTTTATCCGCCGCCACTCCCGCTAAACCGCTGCCGTTCACCCATTGCTGCACCCCAGTCAGCCCCACCAACGCGATCACCAGCAACGCGGTCCAGCGCAGCGCTGTGCCAAACGGCATCGCGGGCTGTGGCAGCGCCGCGCCGGTCACCGCAACGCGGCGCAGGGGGTCAATCCGGCCGCACGGAAATCATCCACCAGCACTTCGTGCAGCAGCTGCAGTTGGGTGGTCAATTCCGACGCGAACACGAACGCCGCGTCTTCGCCCGGGCCTGCATCATTATATTCGTTGCGGCGCGACGGCGCGATCAGCGCGGGCGAGATCGCGGGCATCCCGGTGCGGTCAACCCTGACATATTCGCTGGCAGGCGCGTTCACGAAATCAAACTGTGTCGCTGTATCCGAACCGGACAGTGGCGGCGTGCCCTGCGGCAGAGCCAGAAAGGGGAATTGCGTTCGGAACGGCCGGTCATTCACCGGCGGGTTAAGCGGCATGTTGACGAAAGTGCTCGGCCCGTGGCGGTTCATGTCGAGGAAAATAAACGCCAGCGTGATGTCGATCACAGGGTCCTGCAGACGCCGCCCGTTGGGGAACACGGAAGCCTGGTTAAGGTTCACCGTGATCGTATCGGGCACCACCAGATCGACCACGGTTTTGCCGGTGCCGGGCACGATCTGATTGAGGCAGGGGGTCACACTGACGACCTGCGCGGTCCCCGGCGGCGGTGCTACCGTGGCCGGTTCGTCACCGCCGCAGGATGCCAACGCCAGCCCGGCCGAAAGGGACAACGCCCCAGCTATAACGCGGCGCATCAGATCTGCCCTCCGCGCCGGTCGCTGAAGGTCCAGAAATCCAGCTCGTTGGTGCCATTCTCCAGCCGATCGCGCGGGATCTGGATCGCGAAGGCGGTGATGTTTTGCGCGCCGAAGAAATCGCGGTTGTTCCGGAAGCTGAGCGTCCCGGTCTGGCGGGTCTCGGTCAGGCCTTGCGAATCGAAGAAGAACGGATCGTCGGTCAACCCGGCGAACACGCGAACGCCGTCTTTCTCGATGATCCGTTCGACCGAGCCAACGATATCGCCCTCCACGCCGGGTACGCCGCGCACTCTGACGCCCCACGGGCCATCAGCAACGCCGGTTTCGCGCCCGAACTGGAACACGATTGGAATATCAGTGGTCGTGCGCGGCGCCTGGTTCGAGACTGAAATCGTGAATAGCAGGTCGGCATCATACATCGCTGGCAAACTGGTTGCCGCTGGTCCGCCAAAGGTAACGATCATCGTCACCATCTGATCATCATGCGTCACATACAGATCGGCGATGTCGGCGGGAAAATCGGGGGTGCTGTCATTGTTGGGGTTGGTGCGCGCCGGTGGATCGAGATGATCGGCGGCGGGCGCGGGCTTTTCACCTGACAGGAAGGCCACCGGAACGGCGACCGCCGCAGCAAGGGCAAGCATCGAAACGAACACAAAGTTGCGCATGAGGCGTGGCTCTCCAGGGTGGCTTTGCCCCTTGGGCGTAGCCAGTATTGGATGCCCAGTTTGGCAAGGATCTGCGGCTGCGACTCGTTTGTTTGAAAGAGTATCGCACGATTTACCACCGAACCAAACCGCACTGCCATTTTGGTAAGCGCAGCGCGGTGCAGAACCGGGCTATGCGCCGCCCAGCACCACCGGCAGGCTCAACGCCAGACACCCGCCGCCGATCATTGCTGCAGCCATGAACAAGCCTGTCCACGGTACCCAGCCCACCTGATCAATCCGGCCAAGGTCACGGCGCTTTGTCCGCCGCCAATCCATCAGCCCGGCAAAGCCTGCCAACACCCAGAACAGCCCGCCAATCACCGCAAGCTGCGCTGCATCGCTCAACAGTTCGAATTGGGTGATGATATCCATTGCCCGCGCATATGGGCGTAGCGCGCGCTTGCGCAATCCCTGCGCCTGCGCCAAGTCCACAGCCAATGGATGGCTCGATCGCTCGCCCCCGCCCGCTGCTTGCGCTTGGCATCAGGCTGCTAGCCGCGCTGGCGCTTGCCACGATGGCGATGCTGGTCAAGCTTGCCGGGGAACGCGGCGCGCATCTGATTGAACTGATTTTCTGGCGGCAACTGCTCGCGGCCGTGCTGATCGGCACGGGGCTGGCGATTGCGGGCCGCTTGCCGCTGCTGAAGACCACGCGGCTGCGATCCCATGGCGTGCGTTCAGCCACAGGATTGTTCGGGATGATGTTCACCTATGGCGCAGTGCTGTTGCTGCCTTTGGCAGAGGCGACCACGCTCGGCTTTACCGCGCCGGTGTTTGCAGTGCTGTTCGCGATGGTGTTGTTTGGGGAGCGGATTGGCCGCTATCGCTGGGCAGCGGTGGTGATGGGCTTTGCAGGCGTGATCGTGGTGATGCAGCCGGGCAGCGGCGATCATCAGGGTGTGACGCTGATCGGAGTCGCGGTTGGGCTGATGGCGCCGCTGATGGTGTCGATCATCAGTTTTCAGATTCAGGATCTCAACAAGACCGAAAATCCGTGGAGCATCGTGTTCTGGTTTGCCGCGCTCAGCACGCCGGTTGCCGCAATCGGCCTGCCTTTCGTGATCGGGTCGCATGATGGCCAGACCTGGCTGATTATCCTTGCGATGGCGCTGATGGGGGTGCTGGCACAGATCCTGCTGACCACCTCGCTCAGGTTCGGATCGGCGGCGGTGATCCTGTTGATGGATTACACGGCCCTGTTATGGGCCAGTTTTTACGGATATGCGGTGTTTGATCGTGCCGCGCCGGCCAGCCTGTGGCTGGGCGCGCCGCTGATCATTGGCGCAGGATTGCTGATCGCGTGGCGCGAACATCGCCTGGCCAAGGCGCGGCGGGTGGCTTCAGCCGCGAGTCAGGAATAAAACGCTAACCTTCGCCGTTATACTGCATGCCAGCATCAAGGCTTACACCAACAAGGAACCCATACGATGTTTCGGAAAACCATCATGATCGCCGCGCTTGCTGCCCTGTCGCTGGGCGCTGCCGCCTGCAACACAGTGCAGGGCGTGGGCGAGGATATCAAATCGGTGGGCCGCGCAGGCGAACGCGCGATCGATTAAATTCGCCTGTAAATCAGCATGATATTATTGGCTGGCAAGGCATGGCGCGCGCTGCGGGTCATGCCGTGCTGGCTGGCGAGGCTATCCAATTCTTCGGCATGGCGAAGGCCCCAACGTGGGTCGCGCGCCTTGAGGCTGGCGTCGAATTCGAGGTTCGACGGCGCAGTCTCAACCCCTTGCTCAAGGTATGGGCCATAGAGAATCAGAGGGGCGGCGGGGCTACCCAATATTTGGGCCGCCCCGGCGAACAACCCCAATGTTGCGGCCCACGGGCTGATATGCACCATGTTGATGCACAAAATTGCATCTGCGCGCGTGACCGGCCACGTGGCGGGCGCAGATGAATCGAGCAGCACCGGCGCGGCGAGGTTGTTCGCGGTAAATTCAGCGCGATACGCCGCAATCGAAGCCAACGCCTCAGCCGAAGGATCGGACGGGTGCCAGTGGAGCGCGGGGAACCGTTCCGCGAAAAACACCGCGTGTTCGCCGGTTCCGCTGGCGATTTCGAGCACGTCACCGCGGGCCGGAAGTTCGCCTGCCAGCACGTCTGCAATAGCCTCACGATTGCGCAAGGTGGCGGGTGCGTGCTGTTTTGTCATCAGGGTGCCTTTCACTAGCCTACCTGTCGGTCTTGCCCTTCCCAATAGGGCGCGCGCAACTCGCGGCGCAGGATCTTGCCAGAGGCGTTGCGCGGCATCAGCGGGATCACATCGACGCTTTTGGGCGCCTTGAACGCAGCGATGCGCTCACGCGCCCAGGCGATGACGTCGGCCTCATCGATGTCGTGGCCCGGTTTGGCGACGACGCAGGCCTTGACCTCCTCGCCCCACTTGGCGCTCGGCACGCCGATCACGGCGACTTCGGCGATGGCAGGGTGGCCGTAGATCGCGCTTTCCACCTCGGCGGGATAGACGTTTTCGCCGCCTGAGATGATCATGTCCTTGATGCGGTCCTGGATATAGACGTAGCCGTCGGCGTCCATCACGCCTGCATCACCGGTGTGCAGCCAGCCATCCGGATCGATCGTCTTGGCGGTGGCATCGGGCAGCCGCCAATAGCCAGCGGTGTTGGAGGGCGAGCGGATGCACACCTCACCGATATCGCCGCGCGGCACCTCGACATTGTCGGCATCGCGCACTTCGATCTCGACACCCGGACAGGCCTTGCCCGCCGAACGCATCCGCTGATTGCCTTCGAGCACATGGTCATCTGGCGGCAGGATCGAAATCGTGCCGCTTGTCTCAGTCATGCCGTAGGCTTGCAGGAACCTGGTGGTCGGCATCGTGCGCACCGCTTCCTTGAGCAGTTCAAGCGGCATCGGCGCAGCGCCATACATCAGGTATTTGAAATTGCTGAAATCGGTGGTCGCAGCGCGCGGGTTCTGCACTACCATTTGCAGGGCGGCTGGCACGATGAACATATGCGTGGCGCCTGCCTCAATCGCGTCGAGCACACCGACGGGGGTAAATTCGGCCTGCACCAACGAACGCACGCCATTGGCCACCGCGATGTTCACCAACCCGGTCCCGCCGATATGCGCGCAGGGCATAGCCACCAGCATGCAATCATCCGGAGCGTAAAAATTCCAGTCCTGCTGCGCTGCAATACCTGCATTGCGCAGGCCCAGCAGGTTGGTATTCGACAGCATTGCCCCCTTGGGATTGCCGGTGGTGCCGGAGGTATAGAGCTGCAAGACCGGATCATGCGGGCCGGGCGGGGTATAATCCGCCACGTCAAACCCGCCCGCCGCCATGCGCGCAGCCTCAGCCTCGATCACTTCGGGGTGGGCGGGAAGCTCGGCTGAGACAGCGTGCGCGGTGTCGACGAATTCGGCATCGGCAAACACCAGCTTCGCCTCCGTATCAGAGAGGATATAGGCAATTTCGCGCGGGGCGAGCCGCCAACCGACCGGCACCATCACCGCCCCCATCCGCGCCGCCGCGATATACAGCAGGAAATAGGTATCGCGGTTCTTGCCCAGCCAGGCGATCCGATCCCCTGGCGCAATATCGCGCGCCTGCAACAGCGTAATCAGCTGCCGGGTAAGGGTATCAGCCTCGGCATAAGTGGTTATCCGCCCATCCTGATCGAAAGCCGGGCCATCGGGGCGTTCTTTCGCCCAGAAATGCAGGATTTCATCAAAGGTCGCATAATCGTGATAGGCGTTTTGCGCCATGGCCGTGCCCTCTCCCAAAAGCTGTAGGGCGCAAGGTTAGGCGAAGTCCGCCTGCGCGGTCCAGCAGCGTTTTGGAGTATCGCGCCGAAAAGTGGGAACCGGTTTTCGGCCAAAAGCGATGCGGTATGAAAAGGCTACCGGAACCGGCCAGACCGGCGCGCTGCCGGTTCGCGCAAGCCCAGCCAGATCAGCAGGCCAAGCGGCCCGACCATGAAGGTCGCCAGCAGGATCGGCGCCTGAATGAAGCGCGAAATGTTCTTCGCATCGCCATCACGCGCGATCCACAGGCCAACGAACAGATCAAACGCAAGGTAATGCGTCCAACCGATGGTCGTGCCTGCCTGGGTGGCGAAGATCGCCTGCACGCCTTCGATGGTGGTGAAATCCGCCCCGCCGCCTTCAGGATTGGGGATCAGGCCGCTCAAAAGTCCGATCAGGCACACGGCATAGATCAGGCACAGCAACCCGGTGCCCAGATACAGGATGCCCGATAACAGCGCCGGCCAGCGCGGCAGCAGGATCAGCGCCGCCCATGCAATCAGCGCCAGCAGGTTGACCATGCTGAACAGCGCAGCCCATTCAATCATGCAACCTCTCCCAATTCGCCCACGCGCCGCCATTCGCGTGCAGCGCGGCGCATCGCTTCATTATCATGGATGAACCGGCCGCTCGCCCGGCGCAGCGCAAGGCCCAAGGCCGCTTCTGCCACCAGCGCTGCATCGACGGAACGGAACCGCTCCCACGATCCTGACAGCAGCGGATCGATCAGCGGCGCGGCGATCAGTGCGGCCCGTTCGGCCAAGCGCAGGTCGTCTTGCCGCTCGCCCCGCAGCAGGCCGGGGTGGAGAATATCGAGCCGTTTGAACCCGATCTTGGTCAGCGCATTTTCAGTCTCGCCCTTGACCCGCATATAGAATGTCTTGCTGCGCGCATCGGCCCCAGCGGCGCTGACCAGTACCATATTGGGCACCCCGGCCTGTTTGGCAGCCTCCGCCGTGGCGATCACCAGATCGTGATCGACCGCGCGGAATGCCGCCTCATCGCGTCCGGCCTTTTTCCAGGTCGTCCCCAGCGCGCAGATCAACGCGCGCGGGCGCACCGCTTCGAACACTTCGCCCCACTTGCCGGGCTCTGCCACGAACATTTCCATCCGCGCGCCGGGCGGCATCGGAGCCTCGCGCCGGGCAATGCCGACAATCCGCGCCTCGTCCCCAGCGCTGGCGATTTCGATCACCTTGCGGCCGATCAGCCCGGTTGCACCGACCAAGGCAATGCGCGCCCTGCCATCACTGGTTCCGACGGCCTCAGACATTGATCAGCCCCACCGGATGCGTGCCCTCTATCGCGCCAAGCGCCTGCATCGCGAACCGATCGCTCATCCCGGCGATGAAATCGGCGATCATACGGCTGCGACCGGGTTCCTGCGCAGGCAAGCGGGCCTGCCAATCACCCGGCATCAACGTGGCATCGCGGTCATAAGCGGCAAACAGCCGGGCGACGACGTCACGCGCCCGGTCCGCTGCGGAAACCTGTTCGGGATGGTAATACAGCCGTTCGTACATGAACGCCTTCAGCCGTCGTTCGCGCGCCGCCATTGCAGGCGAGAATCCGGCCAATTGCCGCCCTGCCCCGCGCACTTCTGCCACCGAACCCACGCCCTGCACTTGCGCGGCAGTGTGTTCGATCACGTCTTTCACCATCAATCCGATCTGATCGCGTATCATCTCGCGCAGCAGACGCTCTCGCGGGGCGTGGGGAAAGCGTTTTTCGACCGTCCGCCACTGGTCTGCGAGGAAATCCAGCGTGAGCAGGTCATCCAGGCTCAAAAAACCGGCGCGCAGCCCGTCATCAATGTCGTGATTGTCATAGGCGATGTCATCCGCCACCGCCGCCACCTGCGCTTCGAGCGAGGGCCAAGTGCCAAGCATCAGTGGAAATGCCGCGTCCAGTTCAGCCAGCGCCCAGCCCGGCGTTGTGACCGGGCCATTATGCTTGGCCAGCCCTTCGAGCAGATCCCAGGTCAGGTTCAATCCATCATGCTGGGGATAGGGGCTTTCGATCCGCATCACCGTGCGCAGCGCCTGCGCGTTGTGGCAGAATCCGCCGTGCTGCTGCATCGCGGCGGACAGAGCAGCTTCCCCCGCATGGCCAAATGGCGGGTGGCCCAGATCATGCGCCAGGCACAGCGCCTCGGTCAGATCTTCATCCAGCCCCAGCGCGCGGGCGATCACCCGGCCGATCTGCGCGACTTCAAGGCTGTGGGTCAGGCGAGTGCGGTAATGGTCGCCATCGGGCGCGATGAAGACCTGCGTCTTGGACTTCAAACGGCGAAAGCTCATCGAATGGATGATCCGGTCGCGGTCACGCTGGAATGCGCTGCGCGGACCGCGCTGTTCGCCCGCCGCCCCATCGCCCCATTCACGCGGCCCATGGGCGTCAGGGTCAGCAGCAAAGGGCGCGCGCGATATCACGCCTGCGCGATTAGGTCACCGCGGACGGCGGCTCAACCGGAACAGGTCGGGAACCTTGCACAAAACAGCGGATGATCTGGGGGAGCTAGCGGAAAATTATGGGGCCGCCCCCCGTGATTGGGGGGAGGGGAGCGACCCCAAGGGCCTGTCGGTGCGACCCGAAGACCCGGATGATGCCTTGTGCGTTTCCGCGACAATATCCGAGCGGGCGCTTAGATGTGAGCGTTAACTTTTGCAAACGATTGCGCGATGCAAAATTCTGCAATGCGGTAGAGTGACCGGGCGGACAGACGAGCCGAGGGTGGGTTCAGTGATACCCGGCCTAATCCTGTTCAAGGATCCAGTTGGCTGCCGCCTCGCAATGGATTCGCGTCGAATCGAACACCGGCAGGACATTGGCATCAATGTCGACAACCAGGTCCAATTCGGTGCACGCCAGCACAATCGCGCCTGCACCTTCCTGCGCCTTGTTGGTGATGATGGTCTTCAAGGTGCGCTGCGCCTCACGCGTGACCTTGCCGACCATCAGCTCGTCATAGATGATCCGGTCTAACCGTTCGACATATTCCATATTGGGCGGCAGCAGGTCGATGCCGTGCGCCACCAGCCGCTTGCGGTAGAAACTTTCGGTCATGACATTGCGCGTGCCCAGCAGCGCTGCTCTGGTCTGCCCGGCATGCTTCATTGCCAGCCCGACACATTCGGCGATATGCAGGATCGGGATATCAACCGCTGCGGCAACATCATCATACAGGCGGTGCATCGAATTGGCGCCGATGATCAGGCTTTCCGCCCCTGCCCCTTCCAACCGCTTCGCACTGTCGATCAGGACGCTGGCAGCGCGCTGCCAGTCGCGTTCTTCGCGCAAGGCGTAAAGCTGGCAGAAATCCAGGCTATCGATCAGCATTGGCGCGCTTGCCATCGGGGCAGCGCGTTTCTGGACGATGCGATTGATGCGGTCGTAATAGGTCGCGGTCGACACCCAGCTCATGCCGCCGATGATCCCAAGTTTGCGCAATGCAGCCCCATCCTTCGATTCTGTGTGCAGATGCGAAGGGTGTAACGGTGAAGCGTTCGGCCCGTCCAGAGGCCGCGAAACCGCAGGTCGGATTAGCCCGGATTTCGCGGCGGAACGTGCTTCGCAAGCCACAGCCCGAGATCGCCCAGCGTCGCCGCGACCGCTTCTTCATGGGGCAAGTGGCCGATCCCGGGATAGATCTTCAGATCCGCATTCGGCATGGTCTTGGCCAGCCATTGCCCGGCCTCGACCGGGATCAGCCGGTCTTCATCGCCCCACAGGATCAGCGTGGGCGCAGTGATACCGGCAATTTCGGCCTCGCTCAGCGGATCATAGGGATAGCCAAAGCGCTTCAAGGTCGCACGCCGATTGCCGGGATAGCGCAGCAGTTCCCAATAACGGGTCACAGCCGCCTCGCTCGCCACCGATTTGATCGACACGCTCTGCTCCAGGCTCTGCGCGATCAGGCTGCGGGGCGTGATTTGTTCAACCAGCAGGTTAATCCCCGGCGTCTGCGCGATTTTGAAGCCAATATTGCCGCTTGCGCTGTCGTCGTCCTTGTCTGCATCGCGCTTGATCATCGGCCCGCCGCTGGCATCAACCAGCACGAGGCCCGCAATCCGGTCAGGATGCGCCGCGGCAAAGGCCAGCGCGTGCTTGCCGCCCATCGAATTGCCAGCGAGGATAAAGCGTTCAAGCCCCAGCTTGTCCGCCACCGCCAGCACATCAGCGACATAATTGGCGCGGCTGTAATCATCCTTGGGATCAGGCCCGGTCAGCCCGTGGCCGACCTGATCGAAGCGGATTACGCGGTACTGGCCCTTGAGCACAGCGACCCACGGCTCCCACGTGTGCAGATCAGCATTCGATCCGTGCAGCAGCACAATCGCAGGCGCATCCTTCGGCCCTTCATCGCGCAGATGCACGGTCACGCCGCCGCCAATGTCAACGAATTGCGACGGCGGCCCGCCATATTTGGCGCGCATTTCAGCAGCGTCGGTATCGGGCGTGCGGAAAATCAGGAAAGCGATCACCAACACCGCAAGCAGGCCCAAAAGCCCGCGCCAGATCCATTTTCCCCAAACCTTCATCGCGGTTTCATCTCCAAAATCCAGCGGCGGACCACTGCCACGCCGTCACGATCGACGCTCGACTTGCCCAATTCGGGCATCGCGATCCCCGGTTCGGCTGATCCCATGCGGTAGAGCAGGATCGATGTGTCGGGGGAACCCGGCAGGATTGAAAATTCATGCCCGCCTGCCCCGCGTCCGGCAGCGACCGGACGTTTAAGGATGCCGATTGCATGGGCAGCATCCTGTTCCCAGCGAAGATCGAGGCCGGAGTTTGACGCGCCGCCGCCGGGTTGGTGGCAATGCGCGCAATTGATGTCGAGATAGGCGCGGGCGAGCGGCGCGGCGGGGCCGGTCGCGTGGGTGCGCCAATCGGGCAGCCGATCGCCGCCCGCAATGTCTCCCACCAGCCAACCCTTGCGGCCCATCTCATTCAGCCATTCCGCCGAAAGATTGCGCGCCTTGGGGCCAATCGGGATCACCTCCCCATCCTTGCCATGGCAGGATTTGCACTGGTTCTTGTTGGGGATGGCGTAGGAAATGGCCTCTCCCGCGGGTGTGACCAGATCAATGCGCCCGCCTGCCAATGCCAGCGTCGCCTCAGTCTGTTCGGCATTCCAGCGATAGGGCAGCGCCGTCCAACCCTCCGCGCGGTGCAGCAGCACGCGGGTTTCGATCAAGCGGCGCGCGGCCCCTTCGCCAAAAGCAAAGGTCTTGATGATCGCCGCGCCTACAGGGAATTGCAGCAAGCCGTCTCCGTCAGCGGTCAGCTGCGTGCCTTCAGGCAGGTAGATAAAGCGCAGCTTTTCCGCCCCGTCCGACCATAGCGGGGTGTTGAGCGCGTAGGGACGCACACCCCATGCCGGGCGCTGCGCCTTCGCATCATCGAAGAACCCGAATTCCGACAGCGTGCGCGGCATCCCCGCACCCGCGACCGCCACATCATTGACGCGCGGTTCCACAAGAATCGTCGCACGCGCGGCGATCGTGCCTGACAGCAGCGCCGCCGCTGCCGCCAGAAGACCGAGCCCGCGCCTCACTTCAGCCGCGCCTCCATTTCCGCAGGCAGCATCGCCGGGGTCAGGTCTTTGAAGCTGACGATGTGAGGCGCTTTAAACATCGAAGGCTTTGCCTCAGTCAGCGGCTGTCCGACCTCGCTGAGATTCAGCGTAAGCACCCCGACCTTGCCAAGCACAGCCAGATTGTCGTGCAGTCCATCGGTCAGCACCGGGGGCAAACTACCGCCAAGGGCGGCGGAGAGCATCGCTCCCCCTTCGAAATCGGGTGCGCTCCCACCCGACCCGAAAACATTGTTCCCCACCATGACATTCACAGGTCGCGGCTGGTAACGTTCATCGGTGTAGCCCTGGGAATAGGCGATCAACATCACATGGCTTGTCGCGTTGTTGATCAGTGCATTGTCGGTGATGTGCACATTGTTGTTCGCCATTACCATGACGCCCGTGCCCGCCGGAACGCTGGCAACGATGTTGCCTTCGGGCGCGAAGTTATCGGTGTTGTTGTCGATCACGGCATTGCGCGCAATCAGGACATCGCCGCCGCCAACCTTGGGCAGTCCGGGCAGATCGAATACCAGAATTCCCCCAGTGTTGCGGGTGGCGAGGTTTTCCGTCACTTCGGCACGGTTCGAATTTTCGATCTCGATCCCGGCGACATTTTCGACCACGCGGTTGCGGCGCACGACGATGTTTTCGGACTGGCCAACATAGATGCCCGCATCCGATGCCCCGCGCACATAAGAATCCTGCACCAGCACATTCATGCTTTCGACCGGGTAGATTCCATATGCGCCGTTGGTGGCGCGCGGCCCGGCAGTCCATTCGACCCGCAAGCCATGGTAGATGATCTGGTCTGCGCCTTTGGACTTGATCCCGTCGCCCTTGGCATTTTCAACCGCGAAATCGCGCAAGGTGACATTGTCCGACGTGACCAGCAGGCCTTCGCCCGCGCCTTGCTGATT
>JANQTR010000159.1 GCA_030731635.1 Erythrobacter sp.
AAGGGCAGGCCAAGCGCGGCCGCCTCGGCAATTCGTGACAGGGCCGGTGAGGTCTGGAAACCGGCTCCGCCTTGGCCCGCACACCACACGAACCCCGGCGCGCCTGCCGCATGGCCGATCACGGGCAATTCGTCCGGCGCAAAGCTGCGCAGCCCCGCCCATGAATGGCTGATCCGGCGGATGGGGAGGGTGGTCGCCTGCTCTACCCGGTCAGCCGCGATGGCGATGTCGAGCTCTTCCGCCGCCGCATCGCAGGGCAGGCTCGGCGTCTGATCCATGCTGGAAGCGAGCAATTGTCCCCGGCCCTCGGGCAGTAGGTAAAAGCCTTCGCCGACCGTCTTGGTAAAGGGCCAGGCGCTGACGTCCTCACCATCCGGCGCGGCAAAGGAAATCACCGTGCGGCGGCGGGGCTGGATGCCGATGGGGGCAACCCCCGCAAGACGCGCGACATCGTCCGCCCAGGCGCCAGCGGCGTTGACCAGGATCGGCGCGGCGAAGTCTCCCACAGGCGTCACGGCCCGCCAGCCGCTGCCTGCGCGCGCAATCGCGCTGACCTTTGCGCCCGTAACCAACGTCCCGCCAGCACTGCGCAATTGCGCCCAATGCGCCTGCAACATCGCGTGAGTATCGAGCTTGAGCGCGCCGTGATCGACCAACGCGGCGTGACAAGCCTCGGCCTGCAAAACAGGCAGTAGCCCGCGCGCGCCTGCGCTGCTCAGCCGCGTGTAATCACACCCGAACTGCCGGTGCACATCCTCCAACCTATCGAGCGCCGCGACCTGATCCGCCGCCGCGATATGCAGCGCCGGATGCCGCGTGCCAAATGCCGCCAGCGCAGGCAGGCTCAGCGCGGTCAGCGCCCGCACATGCCGCTCGCCCAGTCCGAAATGCGCAAAGGCTACGCTCCGACCCGAGGCGTGATAACCCGGCGCGCTCTCGCCTTCGAGCACCACCACCCGCCCATGCGCCGCCAGCCGCGCTGCCAGCGATAGCCCTGCGATCCCGCCGCCGATCACCAGAAAATCGACCTGTTCCATCCCCACCGATCTCGCCTATTGCGTTGCAGACGGCAAGGCTTCTCCATAAGCCCGTCAGCGAAAGGCGGGTGCGATGCAGCTTGCAGAAAAAACGGTTTTACTCACGGGCGGCAGTGCCGGGATCGGGCGCGCAATGGCGCGGCAGATGCAGGCCAAAGGCGCGCGGGTGATCATCACCGGACGCAACCCCGAACGGCTGGATGCGATGCGCGCCGAAGGGTTCACGGCGCTGGAGGCTGACCTGTCCCATCCCGCCGGGGTTGATGCGTTGATCGCGCAGCTTGGCGATGCCGAGCTAGATATCCTGATCAATAATGCCGGCCAGCTGGTCGATCACGATTTCCGCAAAGGCACGCCCGATGCCGATGCGGCGGATGAAGCGATTTACGCCAACCTGTCTGCCCCGATCCGGCTGATAACCGCGCTGGTCCCGCGCCTGCGCGCCCGCTCGCAGGCCGCGATCGTCAATGTCACCAGCGGGCTGGCGATTGCCCCTGCCGCGCGCCAGCCGGTCTATTGCGCGACCAAGGCGGGCCTGCGGTTCTACACCCTCGCGCTGCGCGAACAGCTGAAAGACAGCGCCATTCAGGTGATCGAGGCGCTGCCGCCGGTGGTCGATACCCAGATGAATGATGGCAACCCGATGAAGAAAATGCCGGCCGAGGAATGCGCCCGGCAGATCCTCGCCGCAATCGAACAGGGGCGGGACGAAGCCAATATCGGCATGACGCGGGCGCTGCGCATCGCAGATTCGATCTCACCCGCATTGGCGCGGCAGATCACGCTGCGGTTCTGATCCGCTGCATCCCGCCACTTTTGCCACGTTGACGCTGCCGGTCCGCTAAGGCAACGCTGGCCACCAACACAAAACACAACAGGGGATGACCGCGTGTCCGCCAATATCGCCGAAATGGAACGCCGCCGCGAAGCTGCCCGGATGGGCGGCGGGGCCAAGCGTATCGAAGCCCAGCACGCCAAGGGCAAACTGACTGCGCGTGAACGGCTCGACGTGCTGCTCGACGAAGGCAGCTTCGAAGAAGTCGATACCTATGTCGAACATGATTGCGTCGATTTCGGCATGGAAACCCAGCGCATTCCCGGTGACGGGGTGGTGACGGGCAGCGGCACCATCAACGGGCGGCTGGTTTACGTCTTCTCGCAGGATTTCACCGTGTTCGGCGGTAGCCTGTCGAAACGCCATGCCGAGAAAATCTGCAAGGTGATGGACACCGCGATGAAGGTCGGCGCGCCGGTCATTGGCCTCAACGATTCGGGCGGGGCGCGGATTCAGGAGGGCGTCGCCAGCCTTGGCGGTTATGCCGAGGTGTTTCAGCGCAACGTGCTTGCCAGCGGCGTGGTGCCGCAGATCAGCCTGATCATGGGGCCATGCGCGGGCGGGGCGGTATACTCGCCTGCCATGACCGACTTCATCTTCATGGTGAAGGACAGCTCCTACATGTTCGTCACCGGCCCCGATGTGGTCAAAACGGTGACCAATGAAGTGGTAACGCAGGAGGAACTGGGCGGCGCGGTTACGCATACGACCAAGACCAGCGTCGCCGACATCGCGTTCGAGAATGATATTGAGGCGCTGCTCGCGACCCGGCGGTTCTTCGATTACCTGCCGCTGTCGAACCGCGAAGCGGGGCCGGAAATCCCGACGAATGACCCGTGGGACCGGTTCGACCACAGCCTCGACACGCTGATCCCCGATAATGCCAACCAGCCCTATGACATGCACGAAGTCATCAACAAGGTGCTGGACGAAGGCGACTTCTTCGAGATTCAGCCAATGCACGCGGGCAACATCCTGTGCGGTTTTGGCCGGGTGGAAGGCCGCACCGTGGGCGTGGTGGCGAACCAGCCGATGGTGCTGGCAGGCTGCCTCGACATCAATTCATCGAAGAAAGCCGCGCGGTTTGTGCGGTTCTGCGATGCGTTTGAAATCCCGATCCTGACCTTTGTCGACGTCCCCGGCTTCCTTCCGGGCACGAGCCAGGAACTGGGCGGGATTATCAAGCACGGCGCCAAACTGCTGTTCGCTTATGCCGAGGCGACCGTGCCCAAGATCACCGTCATCACCCGCAAGGCTTACGGCGGGGCCTATGACGTGATGGCCTCCAAGCACCTGCGCGGCGATTTGAACTACGCCTGGCCCACCGCGGAAATCGCGGTGATGGGCGC
>JANQTR010000160.1:0-3833 GCA_030731635.1 Erythrobacter sp.
GTGCCAAGAGGCCCATTATACAGCCCGGACTGGTCGGTGTCATAGAGCCAGTGCTCCACCGTCAGGAACTTCGCGATGCCGGTCTGGCGCAGCTTGTCCTTCCAGCGCAGATGCGCCGCGCGGTCCTTCAGCGGATACCAGAGGACCGTCACGCCATGCGCCCACTTGCGGTGCGCGGTAGCGAGCGTGGCGGTGATGCGGGCGCGCTCGTCGGTCTGCTCGTAGGGCGGGTCGACCACCACCACACCGCGCGGGCTGCGCGTCGGCAGCATCGCCAGCCACAGCTCGTAGGCATCGCGTTCGTGCACTGCCGCCGGCGTGCCGCGCATTGCGGCGCGCAGCAGGTTGGCGTCTTCGGGATGCTTTTCATTGAGGATCAGCGCATCCTGCGGGCGCAGCAGCCCTGCCAGAATGTGCGGGCTGCCGGGATAGAGACGCAGGCCCGCGGGCATGGCTGCGCCCGTATTCACCGCCTGAACGGCGGCGCGGTAGTCATCCAGTAACGGATTCGTATCGGCAAAGGCGCGCATCACGCCGCCCGCAGCCTCTCCCGTGCGCTGCGCCGCGTCGCTCTGGAGATCGTAGAGCCCGCAGCCGGCATGGGTGTCGATCAGCGTCAGCGCGGAAGGCTTTTGCTGCAACGCCTGTACCAGCGCGATCAGCAGGGCGTGCTTGACCACATCGGCGCTGTTGCCGGCATGGAAGGAGTGGCGATAATTCATGGGGGATGCGTGAACCTTGCGATTGTCCGTCTGGCCGTTGTGCGTCCCTATCGTCCCGAGGCCGCCCTGTCTGCAAGCCTGTGCGGCCCGCACACCTCGTCTCTGTCAGGCGGCGTAGGCAGCCACCCCCAAAATTGACGATACGCCCCGCCCCCCCACTCGGCTATCCCCTGAGATCACAACCGCGACCAGGGAGAGGTGCGCTATGGATCTGGGACTCAAGGGCAAGAAAGTCATCATGAACGGCGGGGCGCATGGCCTTGGCCTCGCCTCATTGAAGCTGTTCGCGGCTGAGGGCGCGGATGTGGCGTTTTTCTCGCGCAAGGAAGACAAGATCGAAGCCGCCAAGGCCGAAATCGACGCCGCCGGGCCGGGCAAGGTATTTGCCGAAGTGTTCGACATGGCGACCGGCACCGAAGCCTATCAGGCATGGCTGGAAAAGGCGGTCAAGGAACTCGGCGGGTGCGATATCTTCGTTCACACCGCCAGCGCGTCGGGCACCGGCGGTGCGGGGGACTGGCAGGCGTGCCTTGATATGGACATCAAGGGTGCGGCCTATGCGGTTGAAACGCTGACGCCCTATCTTGAGGCTTCGGGCACCGGGTCGATCGTGATGCTGTCGAGCACCGCCGCGCTGGAAACCTTCATCGCGCCCAACCCTTTCAACGCATTGAAAGCCGCGCTGATCACCTATGCTTCGCAGCTGTCGCAGGCCTATGCCTCGAAAGGCATCCGCGTAAACACCGTCAGCCCCGGCGCGATTTACTACAAGGGCGGCAACTGGGAGGTGATCGAAGAACACATGAAGCCGCTGTTCGATGGCACGCTGGCCAAGATGCCGATGGGCCGCTTTGGCAATCCGCAAGAAGTGGCGAACGCGATCGTCTTCGTTGCGAGCCCGGCGGTGCCGTACATGACCGGATCGAACATCGTGGTCGACGGCGGGTTCACGCAGCGCGTCCAGTTCTAATCTCGGCTTACCCTACGAAGGTGACAGACATGGCACAGATCGCCAAAGAAATTGGGCGCGACAAGCTGCTCGACATCTATACCCGCACAATGAAGGTGAACCGCACCGACGAGAAATTCCGCGCGCTGCTGATGGGCGGCAAGGTGGCGGTGATGTATTACTGCGTGCGCGGGCAGGAGCTGGTCTCGGCCGCGGCGATGGCGGCGCTGGAACAGGACGATTACGTCGTCTGCACCTATCGCGGCCAGGGCGAACAGACCGCCAAGGGCATCCCGATGGAAAAGTGGTGGGGCGAATGCCTCGGCAAGGCGACCGGCACCTGCAAGGGCAAGGGTGGCACCATGCACATCACCGATCCTGAAACGGGGATTATGGTGACCACCGGGGTGGTCGGATCAGGCCTCCCCATCGCCAACGGCCTTGCCATGGCGAGCCAGAACAACGGCGATGGCCGGGTAACGGTTGTCAGCTTTGGCGACGGCGCGGCCAATATCGGCGGCTTTCACGAAGCGATGAACATGGCCCAGCTGTACAAGCTGCCGGTGATCTTCCTGTGCCAGAACAACCGTTACGGCGAACACACTGCCTACGCCGATCACACCGACAGCCGCAACATCGCCAGCCGCGCCGAAGGCTACGGCATGAAGGGCGTGACGGTTGACGGCAATGACGTGAACCAGATCTACCCTGCGATGGTCGAAGCCGTTGCGCGCGCGCGGGCAGGCGAAGGGCCGACGCTGGTCGAGGCGATGTGTTACCGCATGATGGGCCACTTCTTCGGCGCCGACTTCAGCTACATGCCGCCCGAACATATTGCCGAAATGAAGGCCGAAGACCCGTTGCCCAAGCTGCGGCAGGTGATGCTCGATCACCAGTTCACCGAAGAAGAACTCGACGCGATTGTAGCCGATATCAACGCGCAGATCGACGCAGCGGTTGAACACGCGCTGGCCGCGCCGCTGCCGGATACTGATGAAATCTACAAAGACGTGCTGGAGGAGACCGCCTGATGGCCCAGATCACCATGACTCAGGCGCTGAACCTCGCGATTGACGAGGCCATGGCCGATGATCCGGGCGTTTTCTGCCTTGGCGAGGATGTCGCAGCCAAACAGGGTGGCGGGGTGTTCAAGATCACATCCGGCCTGACCGAGAAATATGGCGCAAACCGTATCCGTGCGACGCCGATTTCCGAAACCGCGATTATCGGCGCAGCGGTGGGCGCAGCGCTTGCCGGGCAGCGTCCGATTGCCGAAATCATGCTGATGAACTTCGTCGGCGTGTGCATGGATCAGATCGTCAACCACGCCGCGAAACTCAGGTTCATGTCGGGCGGGCAGACCCCGTGCCCAATCGTGATCCGCACCACCACCGGCGTGGGCGTCGGCTTCGGCGGGCAGCATTCCGACATGCTGGAGGCGTGGTTCGCGCATGTAGCGGGCATCCATGTCGTCACACCGAGTAACCCCGCCGACGCGCGCGGACTGATGCGGGCGAGCATTGATGCCAATGACCCGGTGATCTTTATCGAGAACATCCTGTGTTATGGCCTCAAAGCCGAAGATCCCGGTCCGGGATACCGCGTGCCGCTGGGCAAGGCGGCGATTGCGCGTGAAGGCACCGACATCAGCCTCATCACCTATGGCCGCACCGTGCTCGACGCGCTTGAGGTGGCAGCGGAACTCGCCAAGGAAGGCATTTCGGTTGAGGTTATCGACTTGCGCACCATCGCTCCGTACGATGAGGCAACCGTGCTGGCGTCGGTGCGCAAGACCGGCCGCGCCATCACCCTGCATGAAGCGGTGCGCCCGTTCGGCACCGGCGCAGAACTGGCCGCCAACATTCAGGAAAAATGCTGGGACAACCTCAAAGGCCCGGTGCGGCGGATCGGCGGGACATTCTCGGCCGTGCCGTTTGCCAGCCATCTGGAACAGGCATGGATTCCGCAGAAGTCGGACATTGTCGCACAGATCAAAGCATCGGTAGGTAAGCTATAGAGCCTGCCTTGGTGGTTTGGATGCATTGGCACGGAGCCGATTTTGGTCCAGCGCAAGGAGAGAGGAGGGAGCAATGCTGAAGCATAGTGACCGACGATTGACGTGGCGCTGGGCCAAAATCGGCCCGCCCCTTCGGGGTCGGGGG
>JANQTR010000160.1:3843-8988 GCA_030731635.1 Erythrobacter sp.
CCCCACTCCTGTCCAGCAAGCTCCCTGACGCGATGACAATGTATCCAAACCACCAAGGCAGGCTCTGAAATGGCATCTGAAATCCGTATCCCCAAGCTCGGCATGAGCGCGGTTGAAATGACCCTTGTCGAATGGATGTTCGGCGCGGGCGAGCGCGTGGAAAAAGGCGAGATCATCTACACGGTCGAAACCGACAAGAGCACCACCGAGATCGAAGCGCAGGCCAGCGGGATTATCCATCCCACGGGCGAGGAAGGCGCGGTCTACAAGGTCGGTGATCTCATCGGCACGATCGAGGAGTGAGCACTCCGAAGGACATGCTCGCCGCGGTCTATGCCGCCGCTGGCGCACGCGATTGGGCAAAGGTTGAAAGCCTGATTCACCCCGATTTTGTGCTGTATGAAGCGGCGAGCCTCCCCTTCGCGGGCGAATGGCGCGGCAAGGATGCGCTGCAACGCTGCGCGATGGCGATGTACGGGACGTGGGCTGAGGCCAAGGTCGATATCCATGACATTACCGGCGGCGATACCCACGCGGTGGTGGTGCTGACCCTGACCATGCACCCCAAGGACGGCAGCGCCCCGTTCCAGCAGACCGTGTGCGAGGCGGGCACATTTGAAGACGGCCTGCTCAAGACCCTGCGCATCCACTATTTCGACGCCGCCGAAGTCGCCGCTCGCGCGTAACCGACTGGGCTTCAGCGAGTTCGCGGCGCGATGTGCCAGCTTGCCGGGCTTAAAGTCTCGCCCACGTGCGGGACTAACACAGGCTCACTGGCATAGTTGAAGGTGAAGCAGTGGCTGGCGCTGCGGCGCACACGGACGCCTTCGGGCAGATCAAGCAGGGGAACGCCCGCTTCGCCTGCCATCCGTTCAATCAGCAACCGCACCAGCGCAGCATCAGGCCAGATCGCACAATAGCGCACATCGCCGCTGACATAGACGACGCCCTGACCTGCTGCGTCGGCGAATTCGGGCGCGAACCGGCTGCGCACATCCTCGCGCCAGCGGGTCACCGCCCAGCCATCGCCGGGTTCGCTCACCCCGTCGCGCAGGCTTTCGACGCGGGTTACCGTCAGCGCGATCAGCGATTTGCAATCGCCGGGCGCAAGGCCATCGGGGATGGCGAAGCTGGCGGTTTTGCTGCCTGACCTTGGGCCAAACAGTACCGGGCAAGTCAGGGCTGCGACTTTTTCGACAAAACCTTGGGGCACGATCGGCAGGGTGGGGATCAATACCATCCGGTAACCGGACAGATCCGCATCCGGCGCGACAATATCGACATCGAGGCCCCGCTGGCGGAGGGCGGAATAGCAGTCGAACACCAGCTCCAGATAGCGAAAGCTTGCCCCCTGCGGCTGAATGCCGATCACCCATGCCGCTTCATAGGAAAACACCAGGGCCGCCGGTGCCTGCGCGGCCGACTGCGGGCCGATCTCGTCCAGCACCGATGCGGCTTCGCGCACTTCGTTGGCAGCTTCTGCCTCGGTGCTGTCGGGGCGCAGCAGGCCTGCGTGCATTTGCTCCTGCGCAAACGGGGCCTGACGCCAGCGGAAATAGCTTGTGAACTCGGCCCCGTGGGCTGCCGCCTCCAGCGTCCACAGCGCCACCATCCCCGGCAGCGGCGCGGGGTTGAAGCGCGCCCAGTTCACCGGGCCGGGCTGTTGTTCCATCACCCCCCAACGCCCGCCACCGCAGCCCCGGTAAAGATCATGGTGGAAGGCGGCGATATCGGGGTGGCCCTGCCTGAGGTAAGCGCGCTTCTCCGCGCTTGAGAACCAGAACTGTTCAAGGAACCCGAGCGGGTAGGAATCCCACGTCGCCACATCAATATCGTGGCCCACGGCGTGGTGATCGAACTCGGTGAAGAAGCCCATGAAATTGTGGGTGATGTCGCAGCCCGGCGCGTGGGCACGGATGATGTCGGTCTGCGCGCGATTGAAGCTGACAACTGCGTCCGAGGCAAAGCGGCGATAATCGAGCCAGTGCGCGGGGTTCGCCTCGGTGACGGTCAGGTGCGGAGGATCAACCTCGGCAAAGCTGCGATATTCCATGCTCCAGAACACATTGCCCCAGGCCGTGTTGAGCGCATCAATCGTATCGTAACGCGCCGCAAGCCAAACGCGGAAGGCGGCGGCAGCGGCATCAGAAAAGCTCAGCACGGTGTCGTGACAGCCATATTCATTATCGGTCTGCCACATCACGATGGCGGGATGCTGGCCATACCGCTCAACCATCGCAGCCACGATCCGGGCGCATTCGGCGCGGTAGCCGGGGTGCGAGAAGCAGTAATGCCGCCGCGAGCCGAACCCGCGCGGGCGGCCCTGTTCGTCAATCGCGACCATGTCGGGCATCTGATCCACCAGCCACTTGGGCGGGGTTGCGGTCGGCGTGCCGAGGATGATCTGCAATCCGGCATCGGCCAGCGTTTCGATCGCCCGGTCGAGCCAGCCCCAGTCGTAGCGGCCCGGTTCAGGCTCGATCCGGCTCCACGCGAATTCTCCGATCCTAACGAGAGACAGGCCCATGTCGCGCATCCGCCGCGCGTCCTCGGCCCAGATGTCTTCGGGCCAATGTTCGGGATAATAGCAGCAGCCGAGTTTCATGCGGGCAGCCTTTCAAGCGCGACCAGCCACGCGGTTTCGGGATGAGTCAACGGCAGGGCGAGGCCCTGGCTCATCAGTGCGCGGCCTGACAGGGTGAGGCCCGCCTCCCATGCCTGCCAGCCGGGCAAGTAAAGCGACGCCTTCCCCGGCCACGGGCGCGGCAGAGTTACGCGGTAGGCGGCATCGGCCTCCAGCCCCGTGAGCCGCAGCGGCGCGGTGTCGAAAGTGGCGGAAAAGCCCGTCTGCGCCGCGACCGCCAGCGCCGTGCCACCATACACGACCATCTGCGCGAAAATGCCCGGATCGGGATGCGCAAGCCCAAACCAGTCCCCGGCATGCAGCACTTCGCGCCACTGTTTGTAGAGCGCGATGTGCGCGGCCAACGCCATACGCTCATGCTCGCTCATCGCGCCGGGATCGGCCTCCACCCCCATGTGCCCGAACAGCGCGACCTTGGCACGGAAGTCCATATCGGTGCGCCGCCCGGTGATCGGATTGGGCGATGGGCCGACGTGGTTGCCGAGCACTTCAAGCGGCAGGAACTGCGCCCAGCTGCGCATGATCCGCAAGCGCTCGATCGGGTCATTATTGTCCGACGGCCAGACGCGGTGAACGCGGCCGAGGATACCGTAATCGATCCGCCCGCCGCCGCTCGAACAGCTTTCGATCTCGACATGCGGGTGGGCCGTGCGCAGGCGATCAAGCAGCCGATAAAGCTGCTCGGTCTGATGTCGCCGCACTGAACCCACCCGCGCCTTGGCCGGGAACAGGTCGCGGTTGTGATCCCATTTGAGATAGGCGATGTCGTATTCGCGCAGCAAGGCATCGATCTGCTCGAACACCGCGTCGAAGATGACCGGGTTGAGCAGATCCAGTACCAGCTGACCGCGCATAGTCGGGCTATCGCGGTCCTTGGCGTGGAGGCAGCCGAAAGGATATTTGCGATAGAAATCGCTGTCGGGCGAGACCATCTCCGGCTCGACCCACAGGCCGAAATCCATGCCGCACGACTTCACATGGTCGATCAGCGGACCAAGGCCCTTGGGGAAGACGCCGGGCGAAACGGTCCAGTCGCCAAGGCTTGTGCGGTCATTGCGCCGCCCCGCAAACCAGCCATCGTCAAGCACGAAACGTTCGACGCCCAAGGCCGCTGCGTCATCGGCAAGGCGCATCAGCTTGTCTTCGCTAAGGCCGAAACCGAGCGCTTCCCATGAATTGAGGTGCACCTTGCGCGGCCCCCAATCCTTGCGGGTTGGCAGGACCGCAGCGCGAGCGTGATTGTGAAAATGCTGCGCCAGCACCGCACGGCCGGGCGCAAGTGCGAACATCGCGGTGGGGGTGGTGTAGCCCGGACTGAAGCCCAGATCGACCTCGCCGCCGCCCCACGCCGCGGCCATTTGCAGCACCGCGCGTCCATCGGCGCTGCCTACCATATCCGCATCGATCCGGGTGTCGTAATCGCCGCTCCACGCGAGGTGCGCGCCGAGCACTTCGTCCGATGATGGGTCATGCAGGATAAGCCAGTTGCCGCCGCCAAAACCTGGCTTTCCAGCAGCAGACGTGCGGGCGAAGCCGTCGGGAGCAATCGGGCGGTTGTCCTCACGCATTTCCCCCGCCCAGCGCCCTGTGAAGCTGATGAGGCGGGCAAAGCGGTGCGGGATGGGGAGTGTAAGTGCGCTCATCCGCTCGAGAACGAATTTGCGCTCTTCCGGGTTCGTGATCGTGGCATTGGTGCAGGCCATACCCATCTCATCAATCCACCAGCGTTGCTCGATCGTGAGGCCAAGCACGGTGTCTTCGAACCAAAGGGTCAGCTCGCGAGGATATTGTTCCCAGCCGACCACCCGGAAATCGGTTTCAAGCTCAACGCATGCGTGCTCGCCGCGTTCACTCAGGCCCACGGCAGGCGCCCCGCTCCACCCGCCCTTGCGCTCAGTCAGCAGGCTCGGCACCGGGGGGATATCGGGCTGGCTCTCGTGCCGCCCGCGCGTGCTCGCTGCCGCAAGCATCGCGAGGTCCTCGCCCGCTGGCAGGCGCGCGCCGATATAAATACAGTCCGCCGCCCCGCCCCGCTCCAGAGCGAACACCAGCGTCAACGCCTCGCCATCACACCGCACAAACTCCACGCGAAACCCTCTCCCTTCGCCGCGCCGGTGATGAACTTGGCCTGCGGGCTTGTCCGGCACCCGCCAATGCGCTGTAACCGCGCCAATCGTGAGGGGAAAGCGCGCAATGTTCGATGTCATGCAACCAGCGGACTTGGCCGACAGCGTGATTCAGCTCGCTGTGTGCATTGCCCTGACCGTCGCTGTCGGGCTTGCAACCTGGCTGACGATCCGCCGCGCGCGCCATGATGGCTCACGCAAGGACGTCTACCTCGCGGGCGGTAAGCTGTCGTGGCTGTTTGTGGCCGGATCGATCACGCTCACCAACCTGTCGACCGATCAGCTGGTAGGGATGAACGGCAATCAGATGCTGCTGCTGGCGTGGTGGGAGATGGCCGGGTTTTTCGGCCTGCTGATCCTCGCCTATGTGTTCGT
>JANQTR010000160.1:9088-13933 GCA_030731635.1 Erythrobacter sp.
CTTGGGCTCGCCATGCTGATCGTGGTGCTGGGGCTGGCGGCGGTCGACTGGGACATCGTCACCGGCGTTCCGGTGGAACGCATTACCATGCTGGGTGGGCCCGATAGTCCGATCCCCTGGCCGACCCTGCTTACGGGCATGATCTTCATCCAGATCTTCTACTGGTCAACCAACCAGAACCTCACCCAGAAAGCGATGGCCGCACCCACCATCCGTGAGGCGCAGAAAGGCGTAATGGTTGCCGCGATCATCCGCATCCTGATTGTGCCGCCAATCGTGGTGATCCCGGGGATCGTCGCCTTCAAGCTGTTCGGCGTTGTCGGTGACAAGGCCTATGGGATGCTGGTGGCAGAGATCCTTCCGCCGTGGCTGTCAGGCGCGTTTGCGGCGATGGTGGCAGCGGCGGTGATTACCACCTTCAGCGCGGTGCTCAATTCCTCGGTCGCGCTCTATGCGGTGGATTTCCACGAGCAGTTCATTGGCGAGGTCAAGGATCACTGGAAGCTGGCCGCCGGCGTGTCGCTGTTGCTCACCGTCATGGCGATCCTGCTGGTGCCAATGTTCCAGACCGCGACCAGCATCATCAACCTGCTCCAGCAATTGAACGGGCTGCTGTCGATGCCGATCCTCAGCGCCTTTATCGCCGGGCTGTTGTTCCGCGGAGTCGGGGCCCCGGCGGCGATTGCAGGCGTGGTGTGGGGCGTCGCGCTTTACGGGGTGTTCACTTTCCACCTCAGCCCGGCGGGGATCATCACCCTGCATTACATCCACTTCATGGTGGTGACGTTGGTGACGAGCGTGATTGCGGCGCTTGCCTTCAATCGTTTCGTGCTGGGCGGGCGGGCTGAGTTCGCCCCGCGTTCGGCCTTTGCCGGTGCGGGCGGCGAGCGGGCCTGATGGCAGTCGATTTCGACAAGCCGCACCGGCGCTACAACCCGCTGACCGGCGGCTGGGTGCAGGTGTCGCCGCAGCGCATGGGGCGGCCGTGGCAGGGTGAGGTCAGCCCGCCCGACCCGCTGCCGCCCACCCATGATCCGGCCTGCTACCTGTGCCCCGGCAATGCGCGCGTGGGGGGCGAGGTGAACCCGGCCTATGGAGGCGTCTACGTTTTCGGCAATGATTTCCCCGCGCTGGCCGAAGATTTGCCCGCCGAGGTCGATCACGATCCGCTGTTCCGGGCCGAGGCTGCGGCAGGCGTGTGCCGGGTGATCTGTTTTTCGCCAGACCACTCCAAAAGCCTTGCTGAACTCCCGCTCGCTGCCATCGGTGCGGTCATTGATGTGTGGGCGGCGCAGACCGAAGAGCTTGGCGCGCGGTTCGGCAACGTGCAGATTTTCGAAAACAAGGGCGCGATGATGGGGTGCTCCAACCCGCACCCCCACGGGCAGATCTGGGCGACGGAGCATTGGGGGATCGAAGTTGCGCGCGAGGATCAGCACCTGCGTGACCATCGCGAATGGTACGAGGGGTCGCTGCTCGTCGATGTGGCGCAGCGGGAGGCGGCTGCGGGTGAGCGCGTCGTCGAAATCAACGCCGACTGGCTCGCCATCGTCCCCTTCTGGGCGGCATGGCCGTTTGAAACGCTGCTGCTGCCGCGATTCAAGGTCGAACGATTGCCGCAATTGACAGGGGCGCAACGCGCCAGCCTCGCCGGGATCCTCAAGGCGCTGACCACGCGGTATGACAACCTGTTTCAGACCAGCTTTCCCTATTCGATGGGCTGGCATCAGGCACCCTTCGGCATGCCCGATCTGGACCACTGGCAGCTCCACGCCCATTTCTACCCGCCGCTGCTGCGCTCGGCTTCGGTGCGCAAATTCATGGTCGGCTATGAAATGCTGGCCGAACCGCAGCGCGATCTGACGCCCGAACGCGCGGCAGAGATGTTGCGCGCGGTCAGCGGAACACAGCATTACCGGAGCGCCGAATGAACCGCCGTGAACGCCTGATCGCCCGCGCCCGGCAGGGGTTTCGCGCAGCCTATGGGGCCGATCCAACCGCCTTCATCGCCGCGCCGGGCCGGGTCAACCTGATCGGCGAGCATGTCGATTACAATGATGGCTTTGTCCTGCCCTGCGCCATTGACCGGGAAACCATTGTCGCGCTTGGCCCGCCCGCCGCCGCAGCCGGGCCTCCCCTGTTCGAAGCCGCCGCGCTCGACATGGGGTTTGCCCGTGACAGCTTTGCGCTGGATGGACCGATCGCGCACGGCCCCGGCAATTGGCAGAACCATGTGCGCGGCGTGGTGGATGCGCTGGAACGCGGGGGCCACCGGGTCATGCCGATGCGCATTGCGATTGCGGGCGATGTGCCGATTGGTGCGGGGCTTTCATCCTCAGCCGCTTTCGGGGTGGCGGTGGCGCTTGCCTGTTCGGAATATTCCGTGCTGAACCTCTCTCCCGAAACGCTGGCGCGGGCGGCGCAGGCGGCAGAGAATGATTTTGTCGGCTGTGCCTGCGGCATCATGGACCAGATGGCCTCAGCCGCCAGCACGGCGGGCCATGCACTGCTGCTCGATTGCCGCACGCTGGCGTACCGGCCGGTCCCGATCCACCCGTCGCTGGCGATCACGGTGATCGACACCGGGCTGCGGCGCGAGCTGACCGGCAGCGCCTTCAATCAGCGGCGCGCGGAATGCGAGGCGGCAGCGCGGCATTATGGCGTCGCCGCCTTGCGCGATCTTGATTGGGCGCAGCTGGAACAAGCGCGCGGCAACCTTGATGATGTGCACTATGCCCGGGCGCGCCATGTGGTGTCCGAACTGGCGCGGGTTGATCCGGTGGCAGCGGCGCTGGCCGGGGGCGATGGTCAGGCGCTGGCAGGCCTGCTGGCCGAAGCGCACCGGTCACTCGCGCAGGATTTTGCCGTTTCTCTGCCGCCGATAGACCGGCTCGCAGCGCTGGTGGCCGAAGCGCTGGGCACGGCAGGCGGCGCGCGGCTGACCGGCGCAGGATTCGGCGGATGTGTCGTCGCCGTGGCCGACCGCACAGCGGGCGCGGCGATCGATGAAGCGGTGGCGCGCTACAACAGGGACGCCGACCTGCCAGCGCAGGCCGAAATATTCGAGGCGGGCAAAGGCGCAGCGCCGATCGCCTTTGTGGGGTGATGGGAGAGGAAAGCCCATTGCTCTTCGCATCGTGACCGACACGGGCCGATGATAGATCCATTGGAAGCGCGAGAACGGTCGCGCAGCGACCGCAAGCGCGACCGCCCTCAAGTAGCGAAGCGTTAGGTCATGCAAAAATCGCGCGCCCGCAGGTGCCCGGAACGTCGTGCAGCGATGTGGAGGATCAGCACCGAGGACGCTCGCACGGACGTGCGAGCGAAACCACAAGGACTCCATTCTCGTCTTCGACGAGAATGGTGCTGCTGGGGAGGATTGAACTCCCGACCTCGTCATTACCAATGACGCGCTCTACCACTGAGCTACAGCAGCCTTCCGATAAGGCGCGCCCTATTGTCGCGCGGCCCTTCAATGTCAAGCGCAGGCTTGCCGCGTTTGTGTTGCGCCGCCGCTTTGCTACTTGAGCACTGGCCCCACTAAGGCCAAGGCGTTTCATATGAATGAAGGCCCATCCCGGAAACTTTCCCGCGAAGAACGCTTGGCGGCCAAGCTGCGCGAGAACCTGCGTCGGCGCAAGGCCCAGGGTAAGGCGCAAGCTGGGGCGCAAGACGAATCGCCAACGGAAAAGCTTCCCAATCCGCCGCACGAAAGCTAACGCCGCGCGCATTGTTGTCTTAGAGAACCAAGTCGCCCGCCCCCCCACCCTCACCCCCGCAACCTGCCGGGATGTTATCCGGGTGGAAGCGTTGGGGAACAGGCGGAGCGGCAACCCGGAGAAAAGATGCCCAAACTCATCCTCGTCCGCCACGGCCAGAGCCAGTGGAACCTCGAAAACCGCTTCACCGGTTGGTGGGATGTCGACCTGACGCCGCAGGGCGTGGCAGAGGCGACAGCGGCGGGCGCGCTGCTCAAAACCAAGGGCGTGCTGCCAACCATCGCTTTCACGTCACTGCAATCGCGCGCGATCAAAACGCTGCATCTGGCGTTGGAAGAAGCCGGGCGGCTGTGGATCCCCGAGGTCAAGGACTGGCGCCTGAATGAACGCCACTATGGCGGGCTGACGGGGCTGAACAAGCAGGAGACCCGCGAAAAGCACGGCGAGGAACAGGTGCACATCTGGCGCCGCAGTTTCGATGTGCCGCCGCCACCGCTGGAACCAGGCAGCGCATTCGATCTCGCCAGCGATCCGCGTTATGCCGGGATCGCCATCCCGCAGACCGAAAGCCTGAAGCTGACGATTGAACGCGTGTTGCCCTATTGGGAAAGCGACATTCTGCCGGTGCTGACGCGCGGCGAGACGGTGATCATCGCCGCCCACGGCAACAGCTTGCGCGCGCTGGTCAAGCACCTTTCGGGCATTTCGGATGCGGACATCACCGGTCTGGAGATTCCCACCGGCCAACCGATCATCTATGACTTTGACAAGAACATGGTGCCGGGTGAGCGGTATTATCTGAAGGACGCATGATGGACAGCACCGGGGGACGCGTAGCCATCGTGATGGGCAGCCAGTCAGACTGGCCGACCATGAAAGCCGCAGCCGATGTGCTGGACGAGCTGGAAGTGCCGTACGAAGCGCGGATCACCTCGGCCCACCGCACGCCAGACCGCATGACCGCCTTTGCCAAGGGGGCCGAAGGCGAAGGCTTCGATGTGATTATCGCAGGCGCAGGCGGCGCGGCGCATTTGCCGGGCATGATCGCCAGCATGACCCATCTGCCGGTGCTGGGCGTACCGGTGCAATCCAAGGCTTTGAGCGGGATGGATAGCCTGCTGTCGAT
>JANQTR010000161.1 GCA_030731635.1 Erythrobacter sp.
ACGTCGCTTTCCAGCGGGGCGATGTTGAAATCGCCGACGATCAGCGTCGGGCGATCCAGCGTATCGGCCCAGCGCGTCATTCGCCCAAGGAAATCGAGCTTTTGCCCGAATTTGGGGTTCACTTCGCGGTCGGCCACATCGCCGCCGGCGGGGACATAGACGTTTTCGACCCAGACATCCTTGCCCAGCACTTCCACGCCGATATGGCGCGCTTCGCCATTGGCTTGCCAGTCGTGGCGGGTGGCTTCGCGGATCGGCACGCGGCTGACAGTGGCGACGCCGTGATAGCCTTTCTGCCCGCTCACCGCCTGATGGACGTATCCCAACGCGGCCAGCGCCTCGGCCGGGAACAGGTGGCTCTCGCACTTGATTTCCTGCAGGCAGAGGATGTCGGGCGCAGCCTCAGTGAGCAGCTTTTCGATCAGGCCCACGCGCAGGCGGGCCGAATTGATGTTCCAGGTAGCAACAGAGATCATGCGCGCGGACTTAGGCACCAAACACGCAACATTCCAGCTTTCACTTTATTGACGCATGCGAGCGCGATAGGGCGGGGCAACTTTTGCCGGAGATCCCCATGACCCGCACGCTCCTCGCCGTTTTGCTGCTGACCAGTGCCCCCGTATTCTGGGCAGCCCCCGCCTTGGCCGAAAACGCGGCTGAACCGGCGATGGCCGAACGCGTCGCCGAACCAAGGGCCAAAAACGTGATCCTGTTCATCGGCGATGGCATGGGCATCTCCACCATTACCGCGGCGCGCATCTACGAAGCGCAAAAGCGCGGCGAGACGGGCGAGGAAAACAGCCTGAGCTTTGAAAAGTTCGACAACCTCGCGCTGGTCAAAACCTACAACACCAATGCCCAGGTGCCCGACAGCGCGGGCACGGCGACCGCGATGCATTCGGGCACCAAGACCCGCATCGGGGTGCTCGGCATCGGGCCGGACGCGGAAAAGGGCGTGTGTGCTGACGCGCTGGCGCATCCGCTGCCGCTGCTGGGCGAAGAAGTGAAGCGGCGCGGCCTTGCGCTGGGGATCGTCACCACCACGCGCCTCACCCACGCCACCCCGGCCAGCGTCTATTCGCGCAGCGCCGACCGCGACTGGGAAAGCGACGCCAATATTCCCGCCGACCAGCAAGGGCAGGGATGCAAGGATATCGCGCTGCAACTTTCCGAAGCGCAGTTCGACCTCGCGCTCGGCGGCGGAACGGCAATGTTCTATGGCAAGAACGGCGGCGGACGGCGCGGCGATGCGGCAGCTGACCTGCCTGCGCAATGGGCCGCAAGGCACGGCGGTGTGGTGGTCAAGGATAATGCCAGCCTCACCGCTGCGCCGATGGATGCCCCGGTGCTTGGCCTGTTCAACCCCAGTCACATGACCTTCATGGCCGATCGCAAGCCCGATTCGCCCGAACCGACACTGACCGACATGACTGCGCAGGCGATCGCGCGGCTCTCGGCCGATCCCGACGGGTTCTACCTGATGGTCGAAGGCGGACGGATCGATCACGCGCACCACGCCGGACAAGCCGGTTATGCGCTGGAAGAAGCGGTGGAGTTTGCACGTGCGGTGCAATGGGCGGTCGATCACACCGACCCGTCCGATACGCTGATCATGGTCACCGCTGATCACAGCCATGTGCTGACCATCGCGGGCTATCCGCAGCGCGGGAATGACATTCTCGGCTTGGTGGTACCGCCGCAAGGGCGCGGGGAGGATGCGGGCGATGGTGGCCCGGCGCTGGCGCTGGATGGCAAGCCTTATACGACGCTGGGCTATGCCAATGGGCCGGGCGGGCTCTATCCGGATGAGGACGGCGACGGCGAACATGCCCGCCCACTGCCGCAGACCGGGGTCGCCGCGCGCCAGCAGGCGCTGGTGCCGCTCGGCGCAGAAACCCACGGCGGCGAGGATGTTGCGCTGTTCGCAACGGGCCCCGGCGCGCGCCGCGTGCGCGGGGTGATTGAGCAGAATGTGATCTACACCATCATCCGCAAGGCGCTGGGTTGGGAGTGAGGGGAAGGCTGCGCTGGATTGCTGCGCCCTAACGGCAGCGTAGCCGCCGCAAGGCGCTTGAGGGCGCAAACAAAAAACCCTCGACCCGGGGGCGGTGGGTCGAGGGTTCCATGGAGCGTTCGTCACGCTTGTACAAGACAGGCCCTTGGTGAAGGATGGGCAACAGGGGGGAAACCGTCCTTCGGCCCGTCTTGTTTCAGAGAATTACCCGGTGGAGCCTTTCAGGCACATGAACGCGGGTGGATTCTTGTCGTTTCTATACAACCGTTCGTCGATAGCCTGCCTATCCGGGGCGACGAGCCGTTCGGCGCGGATCACGAAAAGTGAAGGTGCTGTCAGCAACGGCAAGACCGTAACGCTGGTTCGATAGCTGCACCCGGGTGCGGTTATTCTGCGCATCGAGCGCCACCCAATGGGTCAGCTGCAAACCGCCCGGCGCGGCGGCGTTGCGCACGAAGATCAGATTGATCATCCCGAATTCGGGCTTGTTCGGATCGCGCACTTCGACGCTGAACACATCCGGGTTGCCGGTTGGCACCAGCTTGCCGAATTTCTTCACATCGCGTTCGGGATCGAACAGCGCACCCAACGGCGAATTCTTGATCGGCCAGCGTTGAACCTGAGCGACCTCGTAATCGACCATATACAGCGATTTGCCGTTGGAGATGACAAGGAAATCAGCATCCTTGCCGTAATCGAAACGGATCTTGCCGGGGCGCTTCAGTGTCATCGTCCCGCGCAGCGCGGTGCCCTGCCGGTCAGTCTGGGTGAAATCGGCGCGCATGGTGCTGATCGAACGCAGCGCGCCGACCACTCGGTCAAGCTCGCTGGCGGACGATTGCGCGGCGAGCGGGGCGGTCAGCGAAGAGGTGCCAACGGGGGCAAGGCCAAGCGCAAGCGCCCCGGCCCCAAGGCCAAGGATCATTGCGCGGGCGGAGATGTTGAGGTGTTTCATGCCGACGCGCCTAAGGCTGCTGGCTTGAACTGTCGATGAATTATCGCGCGCCCCGGATGGAGCTGCGCGCGGGCCAGATCTTACTTGATCTTGGCTTCTTTGAATTCAACGTGCTTGCGCGCGACGGGGTCGTACTTGCGGAAGCTCATCTTCTCGGTGATGTTGCGCGGGTTCTTCTTGGTCAC
>JANQTR010000162.1 GCA_030731635.1 Erythrobacter sp.
TCCCTATCGCCGCACCAGCGTCGTAGGAAAGCGCGCCGCTTTCCCGTCGCCCCCCACCGCACCATCGCCTTGTCGCATGCACCGCACGGTTCGGCCTGCGCGATCCTTAATCGCAACTATTTCTCAGCCGTTGCGTAACCATAGTGTCACTGCGACCTAATCGAGCATGACTGCCCTGTTCATCCCGCTGCAATTCGGCAGCTGGCAAAGACAGGCTGCAACCAACCATTCACGAGCCACCTTATGCGCCTTTTTTCGTCTGATCTGATCCGCCAATTCGGCATCGGCTTTGTCGTGGGCGCGTTGCTGATCGCCGGGGCCAATGCTGAAAACTGGGGCGATGCGGTTGCTTCGCCCGCGCAGGCAGCAGAAGCACTCAAGGCGCCGGCACCTTCGGCAGAGTTCGTGATCGCTCGTTAAGGACGCTATCCCATGAATCGCATTGCTGCTTTGCTCGTTGCCGGATCGCTGGCGCTGAGCGCCTGTGCGGGTCCGGCCATTGCTGCTGAAGAACCCGTCAACGCACCCGCCGCCGCGCGCGTCGCCAAAGAAGCCAAAGGCCTCAAGACCGCGATCTTTGCCGGCGGCTGCTTCTGGGGCGTTGAAGGCGTGTTCAGCCATGTGAAGGGCGTGAAATCCGCCGTTTCGGGCTATCATGGCGGCAATGCGGCATCGGCCAAGTATGACATGATCGGCAGCGGCGTGACCGGCCATGCCGAAAGCGTCAGGATCACCTATGATCCCGCCGTGGTGCGGTATGATGAATTGCTGCGGATCTTTTTCTCGGTCGTGGCCGATCCGACCTTGAAGAACCGTCAGGGCCCGGATGTCGGCTCGCACTACCGCAGCGCGATTGTGCCGCTGAACAAGGAACAGGCCGCCGTCGCCCGCGCCTATATCGCGCAGCTCGACAAGGCGGGCCTGTGGAAGCGGCCGATTGTTACCGCGATTGAATCTTACAAGGCGTTCTACCCGGCCGAAGCCTATCATCAGGATTACATGGCGATCAATCCGCGCTCTGGCTACATTGTGCGCTGGGATGCGCCCAAGGTGGCGGCGTTGAAGGCGATGTTCCCGAACAATTACCGTGCCGAATTCCTGCGCGACGCGGGTTAATCACACTGGCGAAGGTTCCCATGCGCGCCTATATCCTCGCGCATGGGACAACACGCACACACGCATAATGAACACAGCGGCGCCAGCCTGGTCGCCGAGGCCAGCCGCGCCCTGATTGCGGCTGGCGAACAGTGGACCGCGATGCGCGAATCAGTGTTCACCGAACTTGCCCGCCACGAACGCCCGGTGTCGGCCTATGACATCGCCGACAATCTTTCAGCCGCGCGCGGCAAGCGGGTGGCGCCCAATTCCGTCTACCGCATTCTTGATGTGTTTGTGGCCAACAACCTCGCGCTGCGGGTTGAAAGCGCCAATGCCTATCTCGCCAACACCCATCCGGGCTGCGCGCATGATTGCATCTTTCTGGTCTGCGACGAATGCGGCGAAGCCGCCCATGTCGATGACGAGGAGGTCAGCCGCGCAGTCCGTGCCATTGCCACCGCACGCGCATTCAAGGCGGAACGCCCGGTGCTGGAAATTCGCGGATTGTGCAAAGCCTGCACCTGAGACGCGTTTGAGGCGCACACCGCCATTGGCGGTTTAACCCCTTGCCGGTGGCAATCCGCTGGCCCGGAATGCCACTTTGACCGGGCAGCACTTTGCCCCAGTCAAAACGCAGCAGCCCTCGGCAAGGCCTTCAAGAACATCTCAAGCAACGCTGAATCGACAGTCCGGTTTTCAGTGTGTAATGCTACCCCTATGACACAATCGCCTGACACTCCTTTGCTTGATCTGGTTGACACTCCCGACGATCTGCGCCGCCTGAAGCCCGAACAGCTCCGCCAACTCGCCGATGAACTGCGCACCGAAATGATCGATGCGGTCAGCACGTCTGGCGGGCATCTGGGATCGGGTCTGGGCGTGGTCGAACTGACCGTGGCGTTGCACTATGTTTTCAACACCCCGCAGGACAAGCTGGTGTGGGACGTGGGCCACCAATGCTATCCGCACAAGATCATTACCGGGCGGCGTGACCGCATCCGCACGCTGCGGCAAGGCGGGGGGCTTTCGGGCTTCACCAAGCGCAGCGAGAGCGAATATGACCCGTTCGGCGCGGCGCACTCGTCAACCTCGATCAGTGCCGCATTGGGCTTCGCGATGGCCAACAAGATGCAGGGCCGGCCAGGTCGCGGCATCGCGGTGATCGGTGATGGTTCGATGAGCGCAGGCATGGCCTATGAAGCGATGAACAACGCGGCGGCTGCCGGTAATCGCCTCGTCGTGATCCTCAATGATAATGACATGTCGATCGCGCCGCCGGTCGGCGGGCTTTCGGCGTACCTTGCGCGCATGGTGTCGTCTTCGGAATATCTCGGCATCCGCAGCCTCGCCAGCCGCGCGGTGAAGAAGATGAGCCGGCGGTTGCACGACACCATCGGCAAGGCCGAAGAATTCACCCGCGGCATGGTGACCGGCGGGACGCTGTTTGAAGAACTGGGCTTCTACTATGTCGGCCCGATTGACGGGCACAATCTTGATCACCTGCTGCCCGTGCTCGAAAATGTGCGCGACACATCCGAAGGCCCGGTGTTGATCCATGTCGTCACCGAAAAGGGCAAAGGCTACGCGCCTGCTGAAAACAGCGCCGACAAATATCACGGCGTACCCAAATTCAACGTCATCACCGGCGAAAAGAGCAAGAGCGCGCCCGGAGCGCCCGCCTATCAGGACGTATTCGGCCTGACGCTGGCGAAGCTGGCCGAAACCGATGATCGCATCTGCGCGATCACCGCCGCCATGCCTTCGGGCACCGGGGTGGACAAATTCGCCAAGGCGCACCCCACCCGCACGTTCGACGTCGGGATTGCCGAACAGCACGCGGTGACCTTTGCCGCAGGGCTGGCCGCTGAAGGCATGCGGCCGTTCGCAGCGATTTATTCGACCTTCCTGCAACGCGCCTATGATCAGGTGGTGCATGATGTCTGCATCCAGAACCTGCCCGTACGCTTTGCGATTGACCGCGCGGGTCTGGTCGGCGCGGACGGGGCGACCCATGCCGGGTCGTTCGACGTGACCTATCTCGCCACTCTGCCCAACATGGTGGTGATGGCCGCCGCTGATGAGGCGGAACTGGTCCACATGACCTACACCGCCGCCGAATATGACGATGGCCCGATCGCCTTCCGCTATCCGCGCGGCAATGGCACCGGGGTGCCCCTGCCCGAGGTTCCGGTGAAGCTTGAAATCGGCAAGGGCCGGGTGGTGCGAGACGGCACCAAGGTCGCGATCCTGTCACTCGGCGCGCGGCTGGCCGAAGCGTTGAAGGCGGCTGACGTGCTGGAGGCCAAGGGGCTTTCCACCACGGTCGCCGACATGCGCTTTGCCAAGCCATTGGACGAAGACCTGATCGCCCGCCTGATGCGCACACATGAAGTGGTGGTGACGGTGGAAGAAGGCTCCATTGGCGGGCTGGGCGCGCATGTGCTGACCTTTGCCAGCGACGAAGGCCTGATCGATGGCGACAGCGGCAACGGCGCGCTCAAGGTGCGCACCTTGCGCCTGCCCGATACCTTCATCGATCACGAAGATCCGATGAAGCAGTACGATCAGGCAGGCCTCAACGCCCCGCAGATTGTCGAGACGGTGCTGAAGGCGCTGAAGCACAACAGCGCCGGGGTTGCGGGCGAAGAGGCGCGTGCCTGACGGATTGATGAGCGGCGCGCCCGAAGCTTTCGTGGCGCGCTTTTCCATTCCCAAGCTGCTGCTGTGGGCCATTCTGTCCGCCGGGATGGCAATGATGTGCTTTCCCGTTGCGCTCAGCGGTCTGGCAAGCGGCGCGTTGGTCGGGCTTGCGCTCGGCCTGACGGGTGCGGTCGGGGTGCTGTTCTTCGGCGGGATCGCCGCTGTCCACTCTCTGCGCCTGTTCGACCGGCGCGCGCAGGTGATCATCGACGGGCACGGGCTTTATGTCCGTTCGCATGGCGCGGGCCGAATAGCGCTGCGTTCGATCAAGGGCATGAAGCGGGATGTGGGGCGCCTCAGCCTTGGACTGCACAAGCCTGCGAAATATCCGATCGAAACCCGCCACCGCCGTTTCATCTACCGCCTCAATGGCAGCGCGGCGCAGGGGTTCTTCGGGGACGTGTGGATCTGGACGAATATGCTCGACCAGCCGCAAGCTGCCTTTGCCGATGCGATCATGGCGCACCGCCCGATGACCGAATTCGAGAAGCAGCTGGCCGAAACCATCGCGGCAAACCGTTAGCGCGGCTGGGTGATGACCACCGCTTCCGCACCGCCCGAAGGCTGGATTGGTGCATCATCGGTTTGCGCGGCGGGAGCGGCGGGGACTGCCTCATCGCTCGGCGCATCCGCGTCCTCCACGGCGGGCTCCTCCACCACCTCGCCCTTCAAGGCCGCAATCTCGCGCTCGCGCCGGGCGAGATAGGTTTCGCGCCGCTCACCATAGGGATCGTCTGACGACTTGATTTCCTTCAGTTCAGCATCATCGCGAAGCCGCGAATCCAGACCGTTGATGGCGAAATAGGATATGGCATAGGCGGGCCGGTTGAACGGCTTGCCAAACACGAACGGCAGCAGCGCCTGATCCAGCGTCACGCCAATCTGGTCGCGCACCGTGGTCGGACCGGTGATCGGCAGAAACAGATAGGGCCCCGGCCCGACGCCGTAATAGCCCAGCGTATTGGCAAAGCCGTTGCGGCGATAGGGCAGGCCAACGCCCGGCTTGGCCGCGACATCGATCAGCCCGCCGATCCCCACTGTGGAGTTGATCGCCATCCGTCCCAACGCGCCAAACGCCTTGCCGACCTTGCCCTGCAACAGAAAGTTCAGCGCATTGGTCGGCTCACCCAGATTGCGCACGACATTGCCCAGACCATCACGAATCGGTTCGGGCAGGCCAACGCGATAGGCATTGGCCAAAGGCTCAACCAACACCTCGTCAACCACCTGACTGGCCTGATAGCTGGCCTCGTTGATGCGCTCGGCAGGGTCGGAGGCAGGCGGGCCGTAGCTGCCTTCAACCACGATTTCGCCAACCTCCTCCTGCGCGTCGGGGCCTGCGGGTGGCGTTTCTGCTGGTTGTCCGGGCTGCGGCTCTGCTTGCGCCGGGTCAAGCGACCAATCCAGCGGGGCGATGGCCGCCGCGGACAAGAACACCGGAGGCGCAGGTGGCGCAGGAGGCAGGTTTGCCGCTGCAAGTGCCGCGCTAAGCAGCGAGGGAGAGGTGGCAAACGCCATCAGGCTCGGCAAAATAATTCTCCGTTGTCGTGCCCCCTAACAATACCAAGCAAGTCAGGCGCGCCGCCTTGCTCTTCCCCCTACCCGCCATTAGGCACCGTGAATTATCTGTCGCCATTGTGCAAGGTTGCCCTCCCATGTCCGTAAAATCTCTGATCGAAATCACCCGCGAAGGTCCCATCACCATCCTGACGCTTGACCGGGCGGAAACGATGAACCCGCTCGGCGCGCCGGGCGATGGGGATGAATTTGTCGCTGTAGCCAATGCGATCAACCGCGATATGGAATGCCGGGTGGTGATCCTGACCGGCGCGGGCCGAGCTTTCAGCGCGGGCGGCGATATCAAGGCGATGCAGAACAAGACCGGCACCTTTGGCGGCACCGCGCCGGCAATTTCGGATGGCTATCGCGACAATATCCACCAGATGCTGCGCGCGCTCTATGGCCTGCGCGTGCCAGTGATTGCGGCGGTCAATGGCCCGGCGATCGGGCTGGGCTGCGATGTCGCCTGCCTCGCCGATATCCGTATCGCAAGCGAGGCGGCAAAGTTTGGCGTGACCTTCCTCAAACTCGGGATCATCCCCGGCGATGGCGGCACGTGGATCCTTCCCCGCGTGATCGGGATGAGCCGCGCGGCGGAGCTGTTCTACACCGGCGATGTGATCGATGCCGCGACGGCGAAGGATTGGGGCCTCGTCAGCCGCGTGGTCGCGCCTGAGGCATTGATGGACGAAGCCCGCGCGCTCGCCGCGAAGATCGCGATGCTCCCCCCGCACGCGCTGCGTCACACCAAGAACCTGCTGCGCCAGGGCCAGCAGACCAGCTATGACACCGCGCTGGAACTGGCCGCGAACACGCAGGCGCTGATGCACACCACCGCCGACCATGCCGAAGGCGTCGCCGCGCTGATCGAAAAGCGCGGGGCGGTGTTCGAAGGAAATTAGGCTACGCTTCAGCGATTTGTGGTGCTATCCTGAGCGCCTTCGGAGGGTGGGCATGGAATTCGCAGCGGTGTTCATGTGGGCGTGCCTTGGGCTGTTCTTGGCAGCCGGGGCGATCTGGCTGCTTGACATGGCGGGCGCACTGACGATCCGCTCACCTGCGCAGCGCACGATGCTCAACGCGGCGCTGGGGACGACCCTGCTCGGCGGAATGGCGAGTTTTGCGGTAGCGACGTTTTTCCCGCCGCCGCCTTCAACGCCGGAGCCAGCGAAACAGCCCGAACCGGCCACCCCGATCGCGCCCCCGGCGGGGCCAGTCCCGACCCCTCCGGGCGGCGAAGGCGCCACCCCTGCGCCCTCATCAACTAACACCGCCGCCCCGGGCGCGACACCCTCGCCCCAGGTTCCTCCGGCACCTTCGCAAACCGCCTGCCGGCTGGCCGCACACCCGCCGCGGCTCGCCGAATGGGCAAACGCGACTTTGAGCACGCCGCCCAGTTTCCGCTGCGCCATCACCGCGCCCTACCCGGCCTGCGTTGCCGAGCTGCGCGAGCGCGACGTTGCGGAAATCTCGCGTGAGGCGGCGCGGGCCTGCGGAGCCGATGTGATCAATTTTCGCCGCAGTCATATCTCGTCGGCCTATGCCGCCAAGCTTACCTATCAGGACAATCTTGATGCGGCTGAGGCAAGTTTGCGCATCCCGCGCAATGTCGAGGAAGAGGACCGCCGCGATTATGTGGTCGCCGAAATCGCCCGTATGAACGGGCAGGCGTGGCGGGATTTTACCGCTCTCGATCAACGCTCAAAGCTTGACATGCTACTGTGCCAGACCGACGCTAAACGATGCCTGGCTGACGAGTAAGCGCCTTACAGCCACTTCCACACCCCTGCCGGGATGCCCGCCTGCCACAGGTGTAGCCAGCTCCCGCCAAGCCACAACGCCGTGCCTGCGATCAGCGGCACCGCGCCGACGCTGAGCAGCTTGCCCCAGCGCGGCCAATAGCTCGTCTTGCTTTCCCACTGCGCCCAGGCCGCGCCCATCAGCGTTTCTTTCTTGGCGTCCTGCAACTTCGCGCCGACCAGCGCGAGGATGCCCATGGCGATCGCGGTGACCAGCGTGCGGGTGCTCCAGAACAGCACGATATGCGAGGCCGCCCACAGGCCGATTCCCCACATCATCGGATGGCGGGTGACTTTGAATACGCCTCTGGGTTCAGCGCGTGCCTGCGCTTCGGCCATTGGTGTGGGGAGCGCAGGATTGCCGATCAGCGAGCCTGCCAGCAGGATCATCGCAGGCAAGGTAAGCGCGGTGGCGATGATCCAGCCAATATCGCCCGACCCCGGCAGATCAGCGGGCGGCGCGGCTTTGAAGGCGAAGTAAACCCAGCCCAGCGTCGCAAAACTCACGAGGCTGTAGGCCACCTGAAATCCGCCCGCCCGCAACGCCTTGACCAAAGTTGCGCGCAAAGGATGCGACATGACAAAATGCGTGCCGACAAAGGCGATGTTCGCCGCGATGAGTGTGATGATTGCCCCGTCCATGTGTGAGTGAATATCACCCAGCAACCGGGTCGCCTAGTCATTGCGTGTCAGGGCACGATCCCGGTCGGCACAATCGTCGCCTGCGCTGCGGCAACATGGACCGGCTCCGTGCCGTCGCTTTCGGCCCAGACATCGGCGCGCACCACCACTTGCCGCTTGCCTGCCTTGATCACTGCACCCCTGGCCCGCAGCCGCGCGCCTTTGGCCGGGCGCAGGAAATCGATGGTATAGCCGCCGGTGACCACGTCGCCCGCGACCGAAGCGCCCGCCCATGCGCAGGCATTATCCGCCATCAGGCCGACGATGGCGCCGTGGGCATAGCCGTGATGCTGGGTCATTTCGGGGCGCATGGTGAGGAGGAGCTCGCTCTGCCCCTGCCACACCGTGATCGGTTCAATATCGAGCCATGATGAAAAGCCCGAGCGGGCCACCGCCACCCGCTTCATATAGGCAATCGCCGCTTCGGGTGAGGCAAATCGATCCGCTGTCATAGGGGCGCTCCTGATAAGTCTGTAATGCAGATGTTATGCGCCTTGCCAAGCTTGTACGCAAGTCTGATAATCAGACCCATTGGAGAGCCGCCGCCGATGAAGACCTATACCCCCTCACGCGCCCCATGCCCGATCGCCCGCGCCGCGCGCGTGCTTGGCGACCGCTGGGTGCTGCTGATCTTGCGCGATGCGTTTCTGGGGGCGGAGCGGTTTGAGGAGTTCATTGAGCGCCTCGGCATCAACCGCGCGGCGCTCACTTCGCGGCTGGCGATCCTGCAGGAAGCGGGATTAATCCGGCGCGATCCGCCCGAGGGCAAGCGTGCGCGCTACGTTCTTACAGACAGCGCCCGCGCATTGGTGCCGGTGTTCGAACAGATGGCAGGCTGGAGCAGCACGCACCTGTTCGCCGACGGCGAGGTTCCACAACCTTACGGTCATTTCCCGCCCCTGTGAGGGCCGGGCCGAACTTAGCCTGCGATGTCGATCAGCTCCACTTTGAACACAAGCGTCGCATTGGGCGGGATCGGCCCGCGCCCGACCGGGCCATAGGCGAGGTCAGACGGGATCGCGATTTCGATCGTCTCGCCCACGCCCATCTTCGGGATGGCGATCTGCCAGCCGGGCACCAGCCGCCCGAGCGGAAAGGTCGCAGGCTCGCCGCGGGCATAAGAGCTGTCGAACACGGTGCCATCGAGCAATTTGCCCTCGTAATGGACGGTGACCACATCGGCGACAGTCGGCTTTTGTTTGGAGGCACGATAGCTGAGCCAGCGCCAGCGCACCCCGCCTTCCTCGAAATGCCAACCGTCTTCCGGCGTCAGGCCCAGCAGATAGATCTGCTGCTGCGCGTGCCACGCGGGGCTTTGCGCGTCACTTGTCGCTTGGGCTTCGGTCTGCCCATCCTGCGCCTGCGCCGGTTGAACGGCGAACAGCAGCGTACCGATGAAGGCAGCGGCAACCGGCTTTACCAACGACCGCATCACCAGTCGTAAGCCTCAGGCCGCACGCTTTCATCGAGCACGCGGTAACGATCGCGCAGGCCGGTCTGATGGCTTTCGAGGTTTTGTTCCACCCCGCCGATGAACACGCGGGTCGGCACCGATCCTGCTTCGAGCGGATCGCCATCCCACAGCACCACATCGCCCAGCGCCCCCGGCTTCAGCACGCCGGCCTTGCCGCCCATGCCGCTGATGTCAGCGGGGACGGAACTGATCGCGGCAAACGCCTTGCCCCAATCCATCCCGCTTGCGCCGGGCATCCGGGTCAGCGCGACCAGATTGCCCGCCACCTGCTGCAAACGGCGCGGGTTCTGCATCGTTGCGGCATTGATCGCCACCTTCACCCCGGCCTGCGCCATGCGTCCGGCATTGCTTTGGGTGGCGCCCAATTGCTCGAATGTTTCAGGCAGATCAGTCAGGCCATTGGCAATCACCGGCACGCCGGCTGCCGCGATGGCATCGGCCACCAGCCAGCCTTCGGTCACGCCGACCAGCACCAGATCAAGCTTGGGATACTGGGTTTTCAGGCCCAGCACCGCGCGGATATCGGCGGCGCGGTCAACCCCGACGTAGAGCTTTTGGCGGCCTGTCACCACCGGCACCAACGCTTCGGCATCAAAGCGGGTCAGCAGCACCCTGTCACCCTTGCCGATTTCGGTGGTTTCGGGGACCCCGGCCTTGCCGACCAGCGCCTGTGCTTCGCGCAGCGCCGCGCTCAGCAAGGCATAGGCCGCCACCCGGCTGCCGCCAGCACGATCACCGCCGCCTTCGCCCAGATTGATCATCTGGAACGCGCGGGCCTGCATCACGGCATTGGCATCGCCATCCAGATCAATGATCGCGCCTTGGCCGGCAAAGATCGATCCGGTGGGCAAAGTGGTGGTTGCGGCGCGGGTGATCCCGGCGGCGCGGTGAACCTTGATATGCTCCGACACCGGATTGATCGCGGTCGACGCATCCAGCGCCGCGCTGAACGGCGATCCGCGCGCGGTGATATCGTTCGATTCGTCCACCGCCGATACATCCGCCAGGCCAAGCGAGGTGACCGTTGCGAACAGGCCGGGGGTGACCCACGCGCCGCCTGCATCGATCAGCACATCGGTTTCAAAAGTCTGACCCGGCGTTGCCCGTCCGGCGAACACCACCTTGCCATCATCGACGATCACGGTGCCGCCTTCGATCGGCGCCCCGCCATCGCCCAGCACCAGCCGGGCATTGGTAATCACCACGTCCTGCGCCATCGCCGGAGCCGCCGACAGCGCCAGCGCGCTCACGGCAATTGAAAGGAGCCGCTTCATTTCACATCTCCCGCGCCGGGCTGGCCGAGTTCAAAATCGCTGACGGGCCGCGTTTTGCGGTTCAGCGCATCATACATCAGCGCGCCATCGACCCAGACTTTCTCGGGCCGGGTATAAACGCTCAGCGGATCACCGTTCCACAGCACCACATCGGCCATCTTGCCGATTTCAAGGCTGCCGGTCATGTCTTCGATCCCCATCGCCTTGGCGGCGTTGTAGGTGATCCACTGGATCACGGTGGCATCGGAAATGTCGATCCCCAGCCGCAGACCGGCGGCCTGCGCCTTGGCGGCTTCCTGGTTCAAGCGTTGAATATCGTCCTGATCATCGGAATGGATCACCACGCAGGCGCCTTCGCGTTGCAGGAACGCGGCGTTTTCGAGGATGCCGTCATAGCTTTCCATCTTGAAGCCGTACCAATCGGCCCAGATCGCGCTGCACACGTCGTTTTCGCGCAGCAGATCGCCGATCTTGTAAGCTTCAACCGCGTGGTGGAAGGCGCTGACTTTATAGCCCATTTCCTTGGCCATATCCATCACCAGCGCCATTTCATCGGCGCGGTAGCAGTGGTTGTGGACGAGGATATCGCCCTTGAGCACGCCGACCAGCGTTTCCTTGCCGAGATCGCGCTTGGCCTTATCGTCGTTGGCGTAATCGATCGCATCGAGCCAGGTGTCGCGGTTGACCGCAAAGTTGCCCATCCGGGTCGATGGTGCCCGCCCGCGCCCGCCATAGACCCGCTTGGGATTTTCCCCGCAGGCCATCTTGAAGCCATAGGGCGCGCCGGGGAACTTCATGCCCTGCACCGTGCGCGCAGGCACATTCTTGAGCGTGACCGAACGTCCGCCCATCAGGTTGGCCGATCCGGGCAGAATTTGCAGCGCGGTAATCCCGCCATTGGCGAGCGCGCGCGAAAAGCCGGGGTCTTGCGGCCAGACCGAATGTTCGGCCCAGACTTCGGGCGTGGTCGGGCTGGTCGCCTCGTTCCCGTCCGAATGCGCCTCAACGCCGGGCGAAGGGTAATCGCCAAGGTGCGAGTGAATGTCGATGATGCCGGGGGTGACGAATTTGCCGGTGCCATCGAACACCGCGATATCTGCCGGAATCGGCGTATCCGGCCCGCCCACGGCAACGATCTTGCCGCCGTTGAAGAGCACGGTGCCGTTTTCGATTTTCCCGCCCCGGCCATCATAGATGGTCGCGCCGGTCAGCGCGGTGGCGATGTTGGGATAGGGCTTGTAGGTCGAGGCAAACACCGGCTCACCCGCCGGGGTGGCGGCGAATTCCTTCGCCCTTTTGTCCATCGCATCGGCTTTGGCGGTGTCGCCCGCCGTGCCGGTGGTGGCGCAAGCCGTCAGCGCAAGCGCGCTGACCAGCGTGGCAAACACGCCCATCGGCGCGCGCAGTTTAACGTGTGAATGCATCGAAAGCCCCTTCGAATTCCCTGCCACAAGGTGTGACCGGAAATCCGAAGGGTGTCTATACGTTTGGACGGAGCGAGTGTCCGCTTGGTCTATTCCGCCGGGCGCGCGGCCACGGGGTAGGCCTCGTCGACGCCCTCTGCAACGGAGGTGTCATCGGCAAGCGTATCGAGATGCATCAGCTTCTTGATCAGCGGGCTGACCACCAGCACGCCGACGCCGACCGCAATCGCGATCCAGCCGATCTGGCTGTAAACGCCGAGCACCACTTCCTTGCCCGCACCCTCGCCAGACGCCGCTTCCGATCCGGTCGCTGCCGCGATCAGACCGGCGACAAAGTTGCCGGTGGCAGACGCAAAGAACCACGTGCCCATGATGATGCTCGCCATATGTGCCGGGGCCAGCCGGTTCATGGCCGAAAGGCCAACCGGGCTGAGGCACAGCTCACCCGTGGTGTGCAGCAGATAGATCAGGAAGATGAACAGCACCGGGGTCATGTCGCCGGTCGCTGCGCCTGCCACCAGCACCAGAAAGCCCGCGCCCAGCTGCATCAGCGCCAGACCGAACTTTGCCGGTGCAGAAGGCTCCAACCCGCGCCGCCCCAGCCATGTCCACAGGCCGGCAAACAGCGGGGCGAGAAGCACGATGTAGATCGCATTGATCGATTGAAACACCGATGCTGGCACACCGCCGCGATCAACATGGCGATCGGTGTAGAGGTTGAGCGACGAGCCCGCCTGTTCGAACAGCGCCCAGAACAGGATCGAACCGAGGATCAGGAACATCGCCGCGAAAATGCGGTCACGATCATGCGGCTCCAGCTTCACCACCGCAGTGAACAGCACATAAGCAACCAGAATCGCCCCCGCGAGGCCCAGCAGCGTGCCGACCACCGACTGGTTCTGCACCATCCACCAGCACGCCACCACCGCGGCAAGGCCTACCACATAGAGACCCCATTCGCGTCCCTTGGTGAGTATGGCAGGCGGCTCACCCCGGCCCAGCAGCAACGGCTTGAACAAGACAAACACGACCAGGCCCAAAAGCATCCCGACACCCGCCGCGCCGAAACCATAGGACCAGCCATAGGTCTCACCGAGATAGCCGCACAGCAGTGAGCCAAGCGCGGCGCCCAGATTAATCCCCATGTAGAAGATCGTGTAGGCCCCATCACGCCGCACATCGGTGCGCGGATAAAGCTGGCCGACGATCACTGAGATATTGGCTTTCAGGAAGCCCGAGCCGACAATGATGAACGCCAGCGCCAGCCAGAAGATATTGAGGCTGGCTGCGTCTTGTCCGCCATTGCCTTCAAAACCCATCAGCAAGTGGCCGAAGGTCAGCAGCACCGCGCCATAGGTTACGGCCTTGCGCTGCCCCAGATATTTGTCCGCCAGATAACCGCCCAGCACCGGGGTGATGTAAACCAGCGCGGTATAGGCACCGTAGATCACACCAGCCTGACTGTCATCGAACAGCCAGTGCTTGGTCAGGTAGAAAATCAGCAGCGCCCGCATCCCGTAGTAGGAAAAACGCTCCCACATCTCGGCGAAAAAGAGGACGAACAGACCCTTGGGGTGGCCGAGGAAAGTCCCGGCGCTGTCCCCGTGCGGAAGCTCAGCTGTAGCCATGTAAGCAGATATCCCTTCTGCGCGCCCCTCGGACGCGATCCCATGGGGGGACACCCTAGCGCCTCATTTCCCCGTGTGAAGCTTTTGTTGCGTGGGGCCGTTTGCTTGTGTCGCGCTGGCGTTGGAGGTTTG
>JANQTR010000163.1:0-272 GCA_030731635.1 Erythrobacter sp.
GAAGCTTTTGTTGCGTGGGGCCGTTTGCTTGTGTCGCGCTGGCGTTGGAGGTTTGCACCGCTGCGGGATGGCCTTCCCCAACTTGACCGCATGGCTGTATTATGGCACTGATGCACCTCGCAAGGGACACTGCAATCCGATGAACCCCAACCGGCCAAATCCCAACCGGCCCGTCTATCTCAAGCTGCGCGATCAGATCGCCGCTGCGATTATTGACGGCACCTATCCCGAAGGCGCGATGCTGCCATCGGTGCGCGCGCTTGCCGCGGAGC
>JANQTR010000163.1:282-3125 GCA_030731635.1 Erythrobacter sp.
CAAGGCGTACCAGCAGTTCCAGAATGACGGCCTTGTCGAAGTGCAGCGCGGGGTTGGCATGTATGTGGTGATCGGTGCAGCAGAGCGGCTGCGCATGACCGAACGTGAGGCGTTTCTGCGCGAGGAATGGCCCGAAATTCGCAGCCGGATGGCGCGGCTTGGCCTCAACCCGGCGGAGCTTGCGGTTACCTCCTGAGTTTTTACCCTTACTGACACTTGTGGAAGTTGCGCGGTTTCCCGTTTTATGACAGGGTGTTCATCGTTGGACGTAGCAGGATTGCATTGTGCTGCGTGTTGCGATTAATGGGGGCGCCTCACGGGTCGGAGGCGAAATGACAAAAACCGCAGGTTTAAACCTGCCTGGGGCGTGATGTGGCGGGAAACCCCGCATGAACGCTGGGAGTTCGCTATGATCAGATCCGAGTTGTTGCAAGAACTGCACAAAGACAATCCCGAACTGCGCGCCGATGAAGTCGAGCAGGTGGTGGACATCTTTTTTGACGAAATCGCCCAACGGCTGGCAGAAGGCGGCCGGGTTGAACTGCGCGGTTTTGGCGCATTCTCCACGCGTGAGCGTGAAGCGCGCAGCGGGCGCAACCCGCGCACCGGCGAAACAGTGGCCGTGCCGTCCAAGCGCGTGCCCTATTTCAAGGCCGGCAAGGAAATCCGAGAGCGCCTGAACGACTGAGGTGACGCGCCTTCGGGCGCGGCTTCGGGACTGCGTGTCACCGCCCTTTATCGGGCGGGGTGTATCCTTGCGTCCCTGAAAACTGTGATCGGTCGCATAGCGACCGCGAGGGCGCTCGCCCGAGCCGCAGGCGCATTCGCCATAGGCGCTATGCGGCGCGCGGCATCGGGTCGTCGTGGGCGAGGCTTGGCACGGGCAGCGTGCGCTCCTGCCCGAGCGCGGCGAACACCAGATCGGTCAGGCGTTCGGCCCCGCCGCTGATGCTCATGTCGACCGGCAGCATCCCCAGCGCACTGAATTCCTCCACCGCAGCAGCCCCCGGCACCGCAATCACCCGCGCCACATCCGGCAGACGTTCCTGCGCCAGCGGGGTCACCGCGCGGGAGGCTTCGAGCACGCCGGTCGCGATTACCAGCACTTCGCGCCGTTCCATCCCGATCGCGTCCCAGCTGCGCGGATCGGCCGGATTTGCGCGGTGGACGTGATAACCATCCGCCAGCGCCATCTGGAACCGGTCATGGTCCGGCTCCAGCGCAAGATAGCCAACCGCGTTGAAGCTGAGCGCATCGGCCACCGCGCGCCCGGCCGGCGTCATGCCGATGATCAGCACCGGCGCATCATCGCCTGCCATCTTGGCATCGGGCGGCCCGGCCCGCAGCCGTCCGGCCAACTTGCGCCCGATATTCGAAATCAGCGGGGTCACCGCCAGGCTGATCGCAATCGCGGTGACCAGCGCCGACACCAGCCGCGGCTCGGCCAGCCCGGCGACCGCTGGCAGCGCCAGCAGCACCAGCGTAAACTCGCTCCCCTGCCCCAGCAGAAATCCCAGCTGGATTGATCCCGGCACTGACCAGCGGTTGAGCAGGCCCGCGATCACATTGGTCGCGCACTTCAGCGCGATCATCCCGGTCGCCACGCCTGCCACCAACGCCCAATCGCGCACCAGCAACGCCGGGTTGATCGACAGCCCGACCGAGATGAAGAAAAAGCTCAAAAACAGCCCGCGAAATGCGTCAATCTCGGTCTGCACCAGGATGCGATACCGCGAATCCGCCACCGCCATCCCGCCCAGAAACGCACCCAGCGTCAGCGATAGGCCCGCCATTCCCGTCGCCCACCCCGCCGCCAGCGCGATGAACAAGGCGGTGGCGGTATAGACCTCGGTCGTGCCCGCGCGCGCGATCAGGCGGAACAGGGGTTCGGTCAGGTAACGCGCAAACAGCACCGCGATGGCGAAGGCGGCCAGCGCTTTGGCCCCCGCCAGCCCGAGCTGCGGCAGCAGTGCGCCCCCGCTCGCCAGCGCGCCCGCCGCGACCAGCAGCAGGATCGCGGCAATATCCTGAAAGATCAGGATCGATTGCGCGGCGCGGCCCACCGGGCAATCTTCCTGGCCGCGTTCCCGCACCAACCCGATCACCACGGCGGTGGACGACAGGCCAAGGCCGAACCCGGCAATCACCGCAAAGGTAATCGGCAGGCCAAACGCTGCCAGCAGACCGGTAAACGCGCCGCCCGCAACCAGCATCTGCAAACTGCCGAAGCCAAAGATATTGCGCGCTTCCGCCCGGATCCGCCCAAGCGAGAAATGCAGGCCGAGGTTGAACAGCAGAAACATCACGCCCGCTTCGGCCATGGCGGCGACCAGCGGCCCGCTGAAATCATCCGCCATGCCGAGGCTTGCCAACCCCAATCCCAGCCCGAGATAGCCGACAATCGGATTGAGCCGCAGCGCGCGCGATGCCAGCGCTGCACCGATGCCAAGGCCCAGCAAGCTGATCGCCGGCTGGATCGTGGCAACCACTGAATGTGCATCGTGAAGTGGATCGCCCGCCATTTCGGCCCCTTGCTGCCTGCGCCTCTCCTTTGAGATGGGCGAAGGCACTGCCACTGGCAAGCTTTGCTGGCCGCCTATTCTGACCACCTGTTCTGACCACCTGTTCTGGCCGCTTGCTCTCCCCTCTGGCGCGGGGTGGGGGAAATGTGCCAAGGCGTGTCCCATGCGGGCGTGGCGGAATGGTAGACGCCGGGGACTTAAAATCCCCTGATCCTTGATCGTGCGGGTTCGAATCCCGCCGCCCGTACAGGTCCGCCGATTGGCCGGCCGCCTGCCCCCCCTCTTACCCAGGATTATCGCTGCTTTAACGCTTTTCTGGCT
>JANQTR010000164.1 GCA_030731635.1 Erythrobacter sp.
GCGGCAAGGTCAGCCACCCAGCGCGAAAGGTTGCGTCCCGGAGAATCGTTTTCGCCGCCGAACCGGGTCTGCGCCGCGCGCAGTCGCTCGGTCAGGTCGGCGCGCGGGCCTTCGGAGAACACCCGCACCACATTGGGCTCGCAATAGCCGTCTTTGCCGCAAGAGTTGCCGACGATGTCGTTGTTGAGCACTGCCTTGACGGTAAAGCCCTGCGCGGTGGCCCAATCGGCCAGAATGCGTCCGCCGAACAGGCCCTGCTCCTCACCCGAAAGCAGAGCGTAGATGATGGTTGATGGGTATTTGGTAGCAGACAACGCCCGCGCCGCTTCAAGCACCAACGCGCTGCCTGAACCGTCGTCGTTCGCGCCCGGCGCATCGGATGTCGCATCCATTGCATCGGACACGCGGCTGTCGATGTGACCCTGTACGATCACGACTTCGTTGGGACGTTCGGTGCCGCGCTGGATCGCTACCGCGTTACGGATCAGGGTTGCGGCAGGAATTCGGCGGCCATCGGGTTCGACCACTTCGCCTACGGGCATCACGTCAAGACAATCGCCACACGCCGTGCCAATTCGCCGGAGTTCATCGAGCGCCCAGTTGACTGCTGCGCCGATCCCACGATTGGGATCATCCTGCACCGACAAGGTGTGGCGCGTACCGAAGCCGACCAGCGTTTCGACATCGCTGCGCAGGCGATCTTCGGAAACAGAATCAGCCGGGTTGGTTTGGGCCGCAAGCGGGGCGGCGGCGAAAGCGGCGAGCAAAAGGGCACGTTTGATCATGCGCCCTGTCTGCCCGCCCCTTGCCGTGGACGCAAGCCTAGTAGGCGCGCGCGATCAAAATCCGCTCCACAGCCGCTGCGCCGGTGAAGATGCAGGCGCCTGAGGCTGCCTCACCGCCGCGCGGCACATTGCGGATGGTGAGTTTCAAGGCCTTTAACTTCTCGACCACCGCTTCCAATGCTGCGCCGGTCGGTTTGGCCCATTCGACTTCGACCCAGCCCGGATATTTCCCGCCATTTTCAAAATGATCGACTACCGCCGCCCACGCGGTCACGCCGCGGGTGATATTGGCATCGCGGCGCACGCGCGCTTCATTGTAGAGCGCGTTCTGAATAGCTTCGAGCATCACACCTGCTTCGGCTACGAAATCGCCGTGAGCGGGATAGGTGAAGGCCGGTTTGCCATTGGCGGCATTCCACAATTGGTCGCGGCGCAGGACGGCAATCTTGCCTTCGGCCATATCGCGCGGGCCGACTTCGACGATGATCGGCGCGCCCTTGCGGACCCAATCCCAGCGCTTTGCCGCAGCCTTGCCGGGTTTGGTGTCGAGCAGCACACGCACTTTTTCGCCAAGCGCTGTTTGTCCAGTCAAAGCGGCCCGCACACCCTCACAATAAGCGATCAGTTCAGCATCCTCGGGCGCTTCACGCAGCATTGGGATGATGATGATCTGCTGCGGCGCAATGGCGGGCGGCACGCGCAGGCCATCATCGTCGCCATGGGTCATGATCACACCGCCGATCAGCCGCGTCGACACACCCCAGCTGGTGGTGTGGCAATATTGCTGGGCGCCCTCACGGTCCTGATACTGGATGCCCGCAGCATGGGCAAAATTGGTGCCAAGATAATGCGACGTGCCCGCTTGCAGCGCCTTGCCATCCTGCATCATTGCTTCGATCGACCAGGTCTCAGCCGCACCGGGAAAACGCTCGTTCTCGGGCTTCTCGCCCGCGATCACGGGGAGCGCGAGGTCATCTTCAGCGCAGGCGCGGTACATTTCCAGCGCGCGGTGGGTTTCGGCCAGTGCCTGATCGCGGTTTTCGTGCGCGGTGTGGCCTTCCTGCCAGAGGAATTCGCTGGTGCGCAGGAACATCCGCGTGCGCATTTCCCAGCGCACGACATTGGCCCACTGGTTGGTTAGCAAGGGCAGATCGCGCCATGACTGGATCCAGCGCGCCATTGCATCGCCGATGATCGTTTCCGAGGTTGGGCGCACCACCAGCGGCTCTTCCAGCTTGGCGGTGGGGTCGGGAATCAACCCGCCCTTGCCATCCGAAATCAGGCGGTGATGGGTAACCACCGCCATTTCCTTGGCGAAGCCTTCGACGTGCTCCGCCTCACGCGTGAAATTGGAGAGCGGGATGAACAGCGGGAAGTAGCAATTTTGCACGCCCGCCGCCTTGATCCGGTCGTCCATCAACCGTTGAATGCGTTCCCAGATGCCGTAGCCCCACGGCTTGATCACCATGCAGCCGCGCACGCCCGATTCTTCGGCGAGGTCAGCAGCGCTGATGACTTCCTGATACCATTTGGCAAAGTCGTCTTCGCGCTTGATGGTGAGCGCGTGGCGGATTTGGGACACGAACGGGTTTCCTGCTTGAACGGCTGCGGCCCTGTGCCGCAAACGCGCCCCGATTGCCTTATTTGCTGAGGTCGTCCAGCTTCTTTTGCATTGCGGCCATCTGATCACGCAGCTGGGCAAGCTCGTCATTCGCGGGCGCACCGGAGCTTGGCGCAGGCGCAGCGGGCGTGTCCTTGCCCTTAGCAACGCCAGGCAGGAACACATCCGCCGCCGCGCGCATCATCGCCATGTTGGTTTCATGGATGGCGGTGAAGGGATTACTGGTGAGCCCCTTGCCAAAAGCTTCGCGAATTTTTGTCTGATTATCGCGGAAATTGGCCATGCTCGCTTCGAGATAGGATGGCATCAGCGATTGCATCGAATTGCCGTACATCCCGATCAGCTGCCGCAAAAAGCTGACGGGCAGCATTTGCTCGCCATTGGCTTCTTCATCCATGATGATCTGGGTCAGGATCGAATGGGTAATGTCATCCCCACTCTTCGCATCAAGCACCTGAAATTCGACATTTTCGCGCACCATCCGCGCAAGATCTTCGAGCGTGATGTAGCTTGACGAGGCTGTGTTATACAGTCGGCGGTTGGCGTATTTCTTGATGATGATGGCATCGCCTGCTTGGCCTGATGCTGCTTTTGCTCTGCCGACCATGCGAATGTGACCTCGATCTCTTTCTTGTTGATCGCTTACCTTAGCACCTGCACAAGCTGCGGTGCAACATCGCGCAAGTCGATTGATCAGATTGCCCGTAACCTGCGCCCGATGACAGTGAGCATTTCATACGGCGAAAGCGAATTTTGCTGCGCAGCATCGGTAATGTTCCACGGCACGTCCAGCCAGTCTCCGGCAGACAGCTCGGGCGCGGCGGTCAGATCGACGACCACCATGTCCATCGACACCTTGCCGAGGATGGGGAGGCGGCGACCTTCGTAGTGCAAGGCATTGCCGGGTCCGCGGCTGCGCAGGAACCCGTCAGCATACCCCAATGAGACCGTGCCAACCGCCATGGCCGCAGGTGCAGTAAAAGCCGCGTTGTAGCCAACGCTGTCCCCTGCGCTTAGCATCCGGGTTTGCAGGATCGCCGCCTGAACCTGTGCCACTGGACGGATCGCGCTCACCAGCTCAGCGCGCGGGACACCGCCATAAAGCGCCAGCCCAGGGCGTGTTAAATCAAGCGCATAGCCAGACCCCAGCCCGATCCCTGCGCTGTTGGCGAGGCTCAATCGGCGATGCGTAATCGCACCCGCCACCCCGCGCAGTGCGGCCAATTGCCGCGCGTTCATCGGGCTGTCTTCGTCAGCGCAGGCGAGGTGGCTCATCAGGATATCGATGTCGAGCGCTGCGATTCGCGGGTCTCCCGCCTCCCCCACTGCGATGCCAAGGCGGCTGATGCCGGTGTCCACCATCAGATGACAACGCCCTCCCCCGCTGGCGGTCCACCGTTCGGCCTGATCGAGTGAGTTGATTACTGGCACTGCACCGGTCGCGCGGGCATAGTCACACTCGGCACCGCTCAGAACCCCATGCAAGACAGATACTTGATTGGGCGGAACATGCGCAGCAACGGTCGCTACCTCGCTCCAGTGGGCGACGAAAAACGTCTCGCACCCGGCATCACGCAGCACCGGAACGCAGGCATCAACGCCCAGCCCATAACAATCCGCCTTGACCGCGGCCCCTGCTTTAGCGGCGCCCGAAAGGGTATCTAAAGCACGCCAGTTGGCAGCAAGGGCACCCCTGTCGATGGTCAAGCGAAGGCTGGAGGGGGGCAAGATCGGCTTATCAGTCATCGGCAAAGTCTGTCGGCGGGCCGGATGGCAACCCCCACCACGCCACCAGCAGTCCGAACCCGACCACCGCCATTGTGTACCACAGCCCGGAATAGATATCGCCGGTGCGCGCCACGATCACGCCCGCGATCAAAGGCAGGAAGCCGCCAAGATAGCCTGCGCCGATGTGGTAGGGAATAGACATTGATGAATAGCGGATGCGCGGCGGGAACATCTCTGACAAAAGCGCCGCGACCGAACCATAGGTCAGCGCCGACAGCATTCCCAACGCCAGCAACACAGCCACAATGCCGATGATGTTGGCAGCCGCTGGCCGCTGCTTGGCAAAGTCGAAGCCATATTGCCCCAGTGCCGCCTGTATCCCCATTTTGCGGGCTGCACCGTCGGTCAACCACGCTGGATCGATCGCAACCGCATTGCCCCCAGCGCTCAGCGACAGTTCAGCGCTCGGCACCAACTGGTAAGGCACGCCTGATGCGGTGAGCGTTTCGAGCACTTTGCCGCAATCTGTCTGTTCGCGCTGGAACAGCTCGGCGAAGGGATCGGTCTCGCACGCCGGCCCGCTGACGACGATGGGCGTGCGTTCCGCCGCATCGGCCAGCGCCGGGTTTGCGAGACTGCCCATCATCCAGAACAACGGGAACAACAGCGCCAGCGTGGCGGCTGCGCCAATGATGATCGGCAATTTGCGTCCGACCCGGTCCGACCATTTGCCGACGAAGATATAAAACGTCATCACGATCAGGCCCGATACCAGCAGGATCAGTTCCACCGTCAGATCATCGACATGCATCGGCCCGCGCAAAAAGCTCATCCCTGAGAAAAACGCGGTGTACCAGATCGTCGTCAGGATCCCGGTTATCCCGAACAGAGCGACGAACAATCGCTTGGGATTGCCGGGGTAGGTGAGGCTTTCGACAAACGGATTGCCCGAAGTCTCCCCCGCTTCCTTCATCGCCTGAAACACCGGGCTTTCCGACAGTTTCAGCCGCATCCACAGCGATATGGCGAGCAGGATGATCGACAGCAGGAACGGCACACGCCAGCCCCATGCTTCAAAGGCATCGACCGGGATCAGGAACCGGCAGGCCAGCACCACGATGATCGACAGCACAAAGCCCCCGGCAACGCTCGCCTGAATGAAACTGGTGTAATAGCCGCGCTTTTCCGGCGGCGCGTGTTCGGCGACGTAAATCGCTGCGCCGCCATATTCCCCGCCCAGCGCAAGGCCCTGGATCACCCGTAGCAGAATGACGATGATCGGCGCCGCTATCCCGATCGTATCGACCGTGGGAATAAATCCGACCCCTGCCGTGGCAATGCCCATCAGCGTGACGGTAACAAGAAAGGTGTATTTGCGTCCAAGCCTATCGCCTAGAAATCCGAACAGGATCGCGCCCAGCGGACGAAAGGCAAACCCCACCGCAAAGGTTGACCATACCAGCAACAGGCCCAGCGTTTCGTTGTCGGTGGCGTAAAACGCATCTTTCAGGATGTAGGCGAGCGTGCCGTAAATGAAGAAATCGTACCATTCGAAGATGGTGCCCGCGCTGGATGCGCCGATCACGAGCCGGATTTCCTGCTCACTCGGCTCACGCGCGGCGAGCGCTTGGGCTTCGGCCATGTCTCTCAATCCCCTTGGCAGGCCCTTGCGGCCCATCTCCTGACGAAAACTCCTAGCGTCAGGCTGCGTTGCTTGAAAGCGCCATGCACGCCGCCGTCCACGGCAACATCAACGCGCCATGGCGGCCTGGGTGAGCCAGCGCGGGCGCGATCAGTTCAATCCCGGGCCAGTCGGGCAGCACGCCTGTGCCTGCCAACCACTGGTGAAGCGCGTCGGTTGTGGCAGTAATGGCCGCTACGTCCGTACCTTCGGCACCGCGCGCGAGCAGCATCGCCGATGCTTGCCCGATTGCACAGGCGCTGACCCGCAGCCCGATCTTGCCGATCCGATCATCCGCGTGCAGCGCTAAACCGATTGTAATCACGCTGCCGCAGCTTCGCGATCGTGCCTCGGCCTGCAAAGGCAAGGTGGGATCAAACGGAAATTGCACCAGCCCAGTCGCCAGCGCCAGCATATCAGGTGTGTAAAGCTTGGTAGCACGCGCCGTCGCCACGGCGGTCACTTCCCGGCGCGGGCCGCTGCGGCCTCCCGCGCGTCAGATTCGCGGCGCAGTTGGTCGCGTTTGACTGCGATCATCGGCACCAGCTGGCTCGAAAAGGCATCAGCTGCGGGATAGGTTCGCGCCGTGGTGATCCATGACGGGCGGCCTTTGAAGCCCCACGATCCGTCGAACCCGATCATCAGCACGGAGAAGGCGAAAATCGCGATCAGCGCGCCTTTGACCGCGCCAAACCCGAACCCGAGCACCCGGTCAATCGGCCCGAGGATCGCCCCATCCGAAGCGCCGCTTGCCGTGCCGATGATCACTTTCATCGCGGCATAGGGGATCAGCAACAGCAAGGTGAACGCCAGAATCGGGGTCGCCGGTTCGGCGCTGTAGAGGTTGCGTAGCGCATTGGTGAGATAGGGGTGAAGGAAATGCAGCGCCAAGGCTGCCATGATCCACGCAGCGAGTGACAGAACCTCCTGCACTAACCCACGCATGAAACCGCCAGCAGCAGCGACGCCGACGATGATGACGATGATGATATCGAGCAAAGCCATGCCCGCAGTGATTATGCGCTGCCCATCACGCGGTCAACGAGGTTCGAAAGTTGTCCCAAACCGCGATAACTGGCGCCCGGCCCCGCGCCTGCCGCCGGACCATCGGTTCCAGCCGGGCCAAAGCAGTGCGAAAAGCCCAGCTTTGCTGCTTCGCGCAGTCGCAGCGGCGCATGCGCAACAGGACGAATTTCCCCGGCAAGGCTGACTTCACCAAACCATGCCGCCTTGTCAGGCAAGGGCTTATCAGCCAGCGCCGATATCAGCGCCGCGGCCACGGCAAGGTCTGCCGCCGGATCGGTCAGCCGGTATCCGCCCGCGATATTGAGATAAACTTCGGCCGAAGAAAAATTCAACCCGCAGCGCGATTCGAGCACGGCGAGCAGCATCGCCATCCGCCCACTATCCCACCCCACAACGGCGCGGCGCGGGGTGGCGCCCGATTGCAGGCGCACGATCAGAGCCTGAATTTCGACCAATACCGGGCGCGTGCCTTCAAGTGCGGGGAACACCGCGCTGCCCGCCAACGCCTGTTCGCGCCCGGACAGAAACAGCAATGACGGGTTGGCGACTTCCTCCAACCCTTCGCCCGCCATCGCGAAGACGCCAATTTCATCCACCGCGCCAAAGCGGTTCTTGAGAGCGCGCAAAATGCGGTACTGGTGGCTGCGCTCGCCTTCGAAGCTCATCACCACATCGACCATGTGTTCCAGCACGCGCGGCCCGGCGATGGTGCCATCCTTGGTGACATGCCCCACCAGCACCACCACGCAGCCGGTTTCCTTGGCATAGCGGATCAGTTCCAGCGCGCAGCCGCGCACCTGACTGACCGTGCCCGGTGCGCCTTCGATGGTATCGGAATGCATCGTCTGGATCGAATCGATAACCAGCAAGGCAGGCGGGTCCCCGTCGCCCAGCGTGGTCAGGATATCGCGGACAGATGTTTCCGACGCGAGCCGGATTGGCGCGTCGGCAACCCCCATGCGCGATGCGCGCAGGCGCACTTGCCCGGCGGCTTCCTCTCCGCTGACATAGACGACATCATTGCCGCCACGCGCGATGGTGGCGGCGCATTGCAACAGCAACGTCGATTTGCCGATGCCCGGATCGCCGCCCAGCAACACCGCACTACCCGGCACCAATCCGCCGCCCAGCGCGCGGTCAAATTCTGCCAGCCCGGTCGATTTGCGCACTGGTAGCTTTGTCGGCGCATTGAGCGGTTCAAACGCAACCGCCCGCCCTCCGCGTGACAGATCGTGCTTTTGCGAGAACACCGTGGCGGGCACATCTTCCACCAACGTATTCCACTGCCCGCAATCGGCGCATTGCCCCTGCCAGCGCGGCGCGACCGAACCGCATTCCTGACACACAAACCGCTTTTTGGATTTTGCCATAGTTGTGCGCAGTAACCAGAACAGATGACGAACGCAATTGCATTGCGATAGGCTTGCGCGTTAGGATGTGCCGATGCGCCAAAAGGAACTGCGCCTTGCCCTTATCTGCTACGGCGGCGTTAGTCTGGCGGTCTATATGCACGGCATCACCAAAGAGGTGTGGCATCTTGCCCGCGCGAGCCGGGCGTTCCACCATCCGTCTGCGACGAAGTTGGACGGGGTGGCGGCGGCGTACCGCGATGTCCTTGCCCAGATAGAGCGTAATCACGGCCTGCAATTGCGGGTGCTGCCCGATATCCTGACCGGGGCGAGTGCGGGCGGGATCAACGCAGTGTTTCTGGCGCAGGCGATCCATGCCGGGCATAGTCTGGAACCGCTGACTGACCTGTGGCTGGAAAACGCCGATGTCAGCCAGCTGACCGACCCGAAGGCCGAACCGATGTGGCGCTTTGCCAAGTTCTGGGCACAGCCGATTGCTGAATGGTTTTTAAGACGTCCGGGCAACGCGGTCAGCGCTACCGTCTCGCCCGGCACGCGCAAGGAAGTGCGACACAAGGTATCGCGCCTGGTGCGCGGCCGCTGGTTCAGCCCGCCGTTTTCGGGCGCGCGGTTTTCCGCGATGCTGTTCGAAGCCTTGACGAAAATGGCGGCGAATGGCGACGGTATCCCGCTGTTGCCGGCCGGAAACCTGATCGACCTTGCCGTCACGGTGACGGATTTTCGCGGTCATGCCGAAACCCTGCGCCTCAATTCGCCGCCACAGGTTGAGGAGACGGAACACCGCCTGCCCATCAATTTCCGCGCGCGGGTTGGTGATCGGCCTGGCACCGGCCTGGCCGATCCGCTCGAACTGGTATTGGCCGCGCGCGCCACGGCCAGCTTTCCGGGCGCCTTCCCTCCGCTAACCCTGGCTGAAATCGATCAGCTTGCCATAGCCGAAGGTCACAATTGGGCAGGACGCGGGACATTTCTTGGCCGGATCATGCCGGTCCATGTCGCCAATGGCGAGGTTGATGACGTCGCGTTGATTGATGGTTCGGTGCTGGTCAATGCACCCTTTGGCGCTGCGCTGGCTGCGATGAGTGGCCGCCCCGCCCAACGCGAGGTTGACCGCCGCTTCGTCTATCTCGATCCGCGTCCCGATGGCGGGGTGATGATGACCGGCAATCGCAAGCGCGAAGTCGGGTTCTTTGGTGCGATTTTCGGTTCATTGTCGACCATCCCGCGCGAACAGCCGATCCGCGATGATCTGGAACGGATCGATCAGCAGTCGCGTGATGCGGCACAGTTCAAACGGATCGTGATGGATTTGCAGGGCGATATTGATCGCGCCGTGGAAAAGCTGTTCGGATACACCTTTCTGCTTGATCGGCCCACGTCCAAACGCTTGGCGGGCTGGCGGGCCAAGGCGCAGCAGGCCGCAGCCGAGCGCGCGGGCTATGCTTTCGGGGCGTATGCTCTGACCAAATTCGACGGCATTCTTGGCGCATTGGCGCGCCTGATGTTGAAGGCGGCAGGACAATCGCGGGCTGATCCCGCCCCGTTGATCAATAGGCTTAGGCAAGAGCTTGAGGCACGCGGGCTTGACCGGTTGACCGATGCCAACGGCGGCGCAACTGGCGATGCCATCGCGTTTTTCCGCGCCCATGATACCGGCTTTCGCATCCGCCGCCTGCAATTGCTGGCGCGCAAGCTGGCGCGCGATTGGCAGCTTGACGCGGGTATTTCCGAAGACGCGCTCGACCGGGCGCGTGAACAGCTTTACGCGATCCTTGCCCTGTATCACCGCGCGGATGGCGATGTGCTGCAATCACCCGCCTTCGCCCAAGTGGCGGCGCGCGCGCTTGAGGATCCGGGTGCAGCACTTGATTTCCTTGCCACCACGCGCCTGCTGCCCGCAACCGATCTGGCCGCCGAAGCCCTGCTGATCGATGCGCTGGAAGATATGCCCAAACCGCTCAAGCGGCGGATGCTGCTGACCTATCTGGGTTTTCCATTCTACGATGTTGCAACACTGCCGCTGAGCAAGCGCGATGGGTTTGACGAATTCAACCCCGTCAAGATCGATCGCATTTCGCCTGATGATGCACGCTCGATCCGCCAGGGGGGCACCGCGGCGACATTGCGCGGGATTGAGTTTTACAATTTCGGCGCGTTTTTCAGCCGTGATTATCGCGAAAATGATTACCTCTGGGGGCGGCTGCACGGCGCGGAACGCATGATCGATCTGATCGCGTCGACCGTTAGCGACGGCATGCCTCAGGATCACATCGCACAGGCCAAACGTGCGGTGTTCCTCGCCGTGCTGGACGAGGAAGAAATCACCGGGCGTTGCCAGCGAACATTGCTTGACCAGATCCGGGCTGAAGTGCGCGAGCAATTGGGTTAGTGCGCTCGCGCCTTAAGCCTTGGGGCCAAAAAACAGCAGCATCACCAGCCGCGCATTGTCTGGCGTGGTGCCGAACCCCGGCGCGGCATTGTGGAATTGCCAGGGTGAAAACAACAGCAACCGGTTGAAGCGTGCAGGCACGCGCATGGTGCGTTCCCATTTGGCAGGGGCGGCGGTGTCTTTGTTCACCACATCTTCGACCAGCGCATTGATATCGCCATAGCCTGAGGCTGCGATGCGGGCTGGATCTTGTGGCACAGCTTCAAGGCCGGTGCGGCGGTGACGGAAGAAATCCGTGCCGCCGGCTTCCGGCTTGGCGCAGTCTTCCGCGCGGGACAGATAGAGAATGCCCGAATAGCTCGCGGGATCGATATGCACCCCGCTGCGTCCCTTGTCGCCTTTGCGCGTCAGGCGGCAGTGGCCGTGCTGCGAACCGGGCGCAGGGCCAAACGGCCTGCCGAGCAAACGCGAAACTGCATCGTCCAGCGCCGCAGTATCAAGCGGCGTGGCAGAATTAAGCCCCGGAAAATTGCCGTGCTGCTTGGCCGGATCGTAATCCAGCGCCAGGGCCGCGCGCCGCGCCGCCCACGGATCCTTGAGGAAATCGTCAATGATCAGGAGCGAGGGTATCACGTCAGCACTCTTTGGTCAGGATCAAGGCAATGCCGCACCGATCTGGCGCAAAGGCGCCTCAGCTGTTCCAGATCGCGGTCACAAAGGCATCAGGCCCGATAAAGCCTTGCCCGCGGTTGAAGCCGTCGAGCGGCTTGGCAGCCACGGCTTCGTCAAGGCTCATTCCAGCCGCCTTGAGCGCCTCAACCTGCTTTACCGCCGCGCCAATCATCGCGCGATAGGCGACCAGTTCGGCCTTGTTCGACATCGGACCATGTCCGGGGATTACCTTGGTCTGATCGTCGATCATGCTGATCGCCAGATCGAGCGACCGCATCGCGTTGTAAACGCTGCCGCCGGAATCCAGATCGACGAAAGGATAGCCCGAAATGTTGAAATAGAGATCGCCCATGTGAACGATGTTCTTTTCTTCCCAGAACACTATCGCGTCACCATCGGTATGGCCGCCGCCGAAATAGGCAAGACGGATTGTATCACCGTTGCGGTGGAATTTCAGACCCTGTTCGAAAGTCACGACGGGCAAGGCTTCCGGTGGTGAGGGGGCAATCGCATTGCCGCCAATATTTCCGCCCGCGGCAAGGCGGATGCGGACGTTTTCATGCGCAAAAATAGTGGCACCGGTGCGGCCGAAATTCTCGTTTCCGCCGGTGTGATCGTAATGCCAATGGGTATCGACGACATAGCCGACAGGCGACGCTCCCAATGCCGCAATGGCGGCTTCGATCTTCTTGCTCAGCGGTGCGAACTGATCATCAATCAGGATGGTTGCGTCGTCGCCGTAACTGACTGCAATATTTCCGCCTGATCCGAACAGCACGGCCACACCCGGTGCGAGCGGTTCAGCGCGGATTTCCACCGCGTCAAAGCTGTCCTGAGCATGGGCGGGAACAACGCCTGCCACAATCGCGAGCAAGGCAACAAAAACAAAGCTTTTCCGGTTCATCATGGCCCCCTTCGGCGATAGCATTAGAGGCTAGGCGTGCGGGTTCACGCTGTCCATAGCGATGGGATGGAACCAAAGAGCCGCCGGTGGATGGCTATCCGCCGAAAACATCTTTCAGCTTGTCAATGAAACCCCGGCTTTCGGGGCATTCATCGCCGGTTTCGGTGGCTTTGAATTCCTCAAGGATTTCCTTCTGACGGCGGGTCAGCTTGGTCGGCGTTTCGACAGCGATTTCCACCACCAGATCACCGCGCCCACGCCCTTGCAGCACCGGCATCCCGGCACCGCGAATGCGCAGTTGCTTGCCTGACTGAATGCCCACCGGAATATCGAGCCGATTGGTCGAGCCATCCAGATCGGGGATCTCGACACAGCCGCCCAGCGCCGCCGTGGTGAAGCTGACGGGCACACGGGTTGCCAACGTGGTGCCTTCGCGTTCGAACACTGAATGCTGCTGCACATGCAGGAAAATATACAGATCGCCCGGCGGCGAACCGCGTTGTCCTGCCTCACCCTTGCCCGACAGGCGGATGCGGGTGCCGGTATCGACGCCGGCGGGAATATCGACCTTCAGCGTCTGCGGCTTGTCGAGCCGACCTTCGCCGCGGCAAGCGCGGCAGGGATTTTCGATGACGCGCCCGCGGCCGTTGCAAGTGGGGCACGGGCGTTCGATCACAAACAGGCCCTGCTTGGCACGTACTGCGCCCATGCCATTGCACAGGTTGCAGGTACGCTCGCTGGTGCCGGGCGTTGCCCCGCTGCCGTCGCAGGTATCGCACGCCTGACTGACTTCGATTTCGATCTCGGTCGACTTGCCGTGAAACGCTTCTTCCAGGGTGACCTGCATGTCATAGCGCAGGTCTGCCCCGCGCCGGTTCTGCTGACGCTGGGCCCCGCCGCCGCCAAACGCGCCGCCGAAAATGGTTTCGAAGATGTCGCCAATATCGGCAAAATCGCCGCGTCCGCCTCCGAAACCGCCGCCCCCGCCGCCATTCATGCCCTGGGTGAAGGCTTCGTGGCCATAACGATCATAGGCCGCGCGTTTTTGCGGGTCTTTAAGGCAGTCATACGCCTCGCTGATCGCCTTGAACTTGGCTTCGGATACGGCATCACCCGCGTTGCGATCAGGGTGAAACTTCATCGCGAGCTTACGATAGGCGCTTTTGAGCGTTGCTGAATCAGCATCGCGCGCGACTTCGAGCGTCTGGTAGTAATCGGATTGGGCGCTGGACATGGTGTTGACTTATTCCCGAGACAGCCGACCGCCGCCGCGCCGGAATTGTGATCCGGTCACGGCGGCGGGACGTTGGGTTGGATCGAGGGCTTAGCCCTTCTTGTCTTCGTCAACCTCAGAGAATTCGGCATCGACGACGTCTTCGTCGGGTGCCGTCTCGCTGGCAGCTTCTGCTTCGCCGTCGGGCCCTGCGGCCTGCTGGCTTTCGTAGATCTGCTGGCCCATCTTCATCGCCGACTGGGTCAACGTTTGCGCCTTGGCATTGATGTCTTCGGCATCGCCGCCTTCAAGCGCAGTCTTGACCGCAGCGATGGCTTCTTCAACCTCGGTCTTCGTCGCAG
>JANQTR010000165.1 GCA_030731635.1 Erythrobacter sp.
CGGCATATTCATGAACGTATGACTGCCTGGCCAGCTCTTTTTTAGCTTTCCTGCGCGTCTGCTCAACGACAATGCCCGTGAGGATGACCAGGATCCAAAAGGGGATTACCATCCCGAAAATGATCAATCCGATGGTCGTCCATTCGAAGCCTGTCACTGGCAAACCTCGCGCGAAGCACCATCCGTCATTTCGTTTCCTCGTCCTCGATCACTTTGCCATCAGGCCCGAAGCGCATTTCGCCATGATCGACGTTCTTCCTCACCCAATTCGCGACCATGAAGGTCAGCGGCACCGCGAGGACGATGCCGATACCGGCAAGCCACAGCGCGGTATCGGCGATCACCACCACTTCTCCGGTTTTGCCACAAACCCGGCGCGCTGCTGGATCGCGAGGCCCGCATTCAGCACGCCCTGTTCGTCAAACGGCTTGCCCACCAGTTGCAGGCCAAGCGGCAGGCCGTGTTCGTTGAGCATCGCAGGCACGCTCATCGCAGGCAGGCCCGCAAGGCTCGCGGGCACGGCGAAGACGTCGTTGAGATACATCGTCAGCGGGTCTTCGTTCATCGAACCCAAGGGGAACGAAGCCGTCGGCGTGGTCGGCGCGAGGATCACGTCGCAATCCTGAAACGCCCGTTCGAAATCGCGGGCGACCAGCGCGCGGACCTTTTGCGCCTGCGTGTAGTACGCATCGTAGAAGCCCGCCGAAAGCACATAGGTGCCGATCAGGATGCGGCGCTTGACCTCGTCTCCGAACCCGGCGGCGCGGGTGGCGGCGTACATGTCTTGCAGACCGCTGCCGTCCGGCAGATCACGCAGGCCATAACGGACGCCATCATAGCGGGCGAGATTGCTCGACGCCTCAGCGGGCGCGACAATATAATACGCGGGCAGCGCATATTTGGTGTGCGGCAGCGAGACGTCGACGATCTCCGCCCCCGCATCGCGCAGCCATTCCTTGCCCTGCTCCCACGAATCGAGGATCGCCTGATCGGTGCCGTCCATCCGGTATTCGCGCGGAATACCGACTTTCTTGCCGCGCAGGTCAGCGTTCAAGGCCGCTTCCCAATCGGGTACGGGCAATTGAAGGCTGGTCGAATCCTTGGGATCAAACCCGGCCATTGCGCCCAGCATGATCGCGCAATCTTCGACCGAACGCGCCATCGGCCCGGCCTGATCAAGGCTGGAGGCAAACGCGACCACCCCCCAGCGCGAACAGCGGCCATAGGTCGGCTTGATCCCGCAAATGCCGGTAAAGGCAGCGGGCTGACGGATCGATCCGCCGGTGTCGGTGCCGGTGGCAGCAGGCGCGAGGCGCGCGGCGACAGCCGAGGATGATCCGCCGGACGATCCGCCGGGCGACATTGCGGCATTGCTGCCCGCCTTCTTCCACGGCGAGGCGACATTGCCGAAATAGCTCGTCTCGTTCGAGCTGCCCATCGCGAATTGATCGAGGTTGAGCTTGCCCAGCATCCCCGCACCCGCATCCCACAGCTTTTGGCTGACGGTCGATTCGTAGCGGGGGATGAAGCCTTCGAGAATGTGCGATGCCGCAGTGGTCTGCACGCCATCGGTGGCGAACAGGTCTTTCATGCCAATCGGCACGCCCGCCATGGCGCCCAATTCGCTGCCAGCCGCCCGCGCCGCGTCAACCTTGTCGGCCGCGGCAAGCGCGTGGTCGGGGGTGGTGACGATAAAGGCGTTGAGTGCGGCAGCCCCGGCCACAGCCGCGTTGAAACTGTCCGCCACTTCGCGCGCAGTGAAGTCCCCGGCGCGCACGCCATCGCGGATGTCTTTTACGCCCAGTTGGGTAAGGTCGCTCATATTATTCAATCACCTTGGGCACGCCAAAGAACCCGTGTTCCGCTGCCGGGGCGTTGGCCAACACATCGCTGCCCCGCCCGCCGCCGGTCAGCGGATCGGCGTCCACCACATCATCGCGCAGGCGCAACGTGTTGGGGATCACCGCCGCCATCGGCGCGATTCCGGTCACGTCGACCTCGCCCAATTGTTCGACCCATTGGAGGATGCCGTTCAATTCGGGCACCATCCGTTCCAGCGCGGCATCATCCATGCGGATGCGCGCCAGACTGGCGATCTTGGCAACGGTTGCCTTGTCCACCGACATGCGTTTGCCCTTACTGCGCCGGCTTGGCCGTGGGGGCGGCGCCCGACGGGCCGCCCGGCGCGCCCTGACCCTGCTGGCTCTGCATCGCCTGCTGCAGGATGCCGAGATTCCGTTCAAAAGTCTTCTGGCTCATGATGTCCATCACTTCGATCTCGAATTCGAGATCAGCGTTGGGCGGGATCGGCGCGCCCTGCGGCGGTTCGGCGCCGTAAGCTTTGTCGGACGGGATGAAGAGCGTGTATTTGCCGCCCTTCTGCATCTGCTGCAGACCTTCGAAAAAGCCGGGAATGGTCGCGCCTTCTTCCAGCGGGAACGGCGTACCTTCAGGGAAGATGCCTTCAACCGGCAAGGGAATGTCGCGCGATTCGTCAAACACCGTGCCATCAGACGCCAGCGTGCCCTTGTATTTCAGGAATACCACGTCGCCGATCTTGGGCAGCGCGCCGGTGCCAGCCACTTCGGTATCAACATCAACCCCGCGCGGCACGGCGGCCCATGCCAACCCGCCGCCAACGGCCACGGCCAGCGCCACGCCCAGCCACAATTTGGTCAACGAACCCTTGGCAACGGGCTTGATCGGAACAGCGGTAATCTCGGTCATGACATCATCCTGCATGGCGGCGCGTCCTGCGCAGCTTGGTAACGCCAAAAGGGCGCGGGTTTAAGCCGCGCCCTGATGGCTGATCGTAAAGGGGGATTCAAGCAATTCTGCACCATTCGCACGGGGCAGAGCGTGCTTGGCGACGGGATTATTTGCTCCCGTCACGCTCCAACCGCTTGCGCTCCATCTTGCGAGCGCGGCGCACAGCAGCGGCCTTTTCCCGAGCGCGCTTTTCGCTCGGCTTTTCAAAGTGGCGACGCAGCTTCATCTCGCGATAAACGCCCTCACGCTGCAGCTTCTTCTTGAGCGCGCGCAGAGCCTGATCGACATTATTATCGCGAACCATGATTTGCATAAACGACGACTACCTCATGTCCAAAACGCCAG
>JANQTR010000166.1 GCA_030731635.1 Erythrobacter sp.
CCCCGCGCGCGGCTGTCAATCCGGTTGAGCTGGCTGCCATTGCCGCCCTGAGGGCGATTCCCGCGCCCACGGCGACGGTTATTCCGATTATTGTTATTCAAGGAAATTGTTCCTTAATCAGCGACCTGGCGCAAAAAATGCCTGCACTCGCGGTCAACAGACCCCTTGCCATTGCGTGCCACGGCCTGACGGGGACCAGATGGTCTTGTCAGCTGTGACGCGCGCTCCGCGCTGCCGTGGCCGGGGACGAGCCCTGACGGCCGTTAAAAGCGAAAAGTGGAGCTTGGCTCAGCGATTTGCGCCCTTCGCAAGTCATCTGGCCTGATTCGGGGTTAGCGATGCAAATGCACTTTGCCAAGCCCTACAGCGCTTTTCCTCACCGAAGGATGAGCGCGCGCGCACGTCCAGCGAGGTCGCGGCGCAGTTCAGAGGCCAATCCAGCGGCAGCAGCTATGGCGCTGACCGGCTCGGCCTGGGCATGACCAATCTCGAAAATCGCGACCCCGCCGGGCGCAATGATCTTGCCGAGCTGCGGGATCAACACGCAATAGTCGTCCAGCCCCTCAGGCCCGGCGAACAAGGCGCTGGCCGGTTCATAATCGCGCACATCAGGGTCAAGCGCTGCGTCCGCCTCGACATAGGGTGGGTTGCACAGGATGAGGTCAAAGGTGCCAAGATCGTCTGCCCAGCCCGATACGTGCCAGTCACGCTGATGCCACGCGCTGCAATCTGCCAGCCCCAGCGCCGCCGCATTGCCACCGGCGACAGTAAGCGCCCCGGCTGATGCATCAATCCCCACCCCCTGCCAGCCTGCGCGGTTCGCCAGCAATGCCAGCAACAGCGCGCCCGATCCGGTCCCGAGGTCAATTGCGCGACCCGCCTCCCCCGCCACGTCCAGCGCCGCCTCAATCAAGGTTTCGCTATCGCCGCGCGGGATCAGCGTGGCGGGGGTGACGGAGAGGGTGAGGCCGTAAAATTCCGCCGCGCCAATGATGTAGGCGACCGGCTCATGTGCAGCGCGGCGATCAATCAGTGCGGCGAAGCTGGCAGGCGCGGGACCTTGCATCGCCCGCAGCAACATGTCCGACCGGCTCAAACCCAATGCGTGCGCCATCAGCAATTCAGCGTCCAGCCGGGCGGTATCGCTGGTGGCGGCGAGCTGCTGGGCGGCGGCGCGGATGGCTTCGGCGACCCTCACTCAGCCAGTGCCGCCAGCCGCTTGCCCTCATCCTCGGCGATCAGCGCATCGACCAATTCGCCCAGCCCCGGCCCGGCCAGCACTTCGTCCAGCTTGTGCAGGGTCAGGCCGATACGGTGATCGGTCACGCGGCCCTGCGGGAAATTATAGGTGCGGATGCGTTCCGACCGGTCGCCGCTGCCGACCATCGCCTTGCGCGCCTCAGCCTCGGCGCCCTGTGTGGCGTCGCGCTGGGCTTCGTACAGCCGGGCGCGCAGCACCTGCATCGCCTTGTCCTTGTTCTTATGCTGGCTGCGCCCGTCCTGGCAGGTCACCACGGTGCCGGTCGGCAAGTGGGTGATCCGCACCGCCGAATCGGTGGTGTTGACGTGCTGACCGCCTGCGCCACTGGCGCGGTAAACGTCGATCTTGAGGTCTTTTTCCTCAACCGTGATATCGACCGCGTCAGGCTCAGGCAGCACCGCCACAGTCGCCGCGCTGGTATGAATACGCCCGCCGCTTTCAGTGACGGGAACGCGCTGCACGCGGTGGACGCCGCTTTCAAACTTCAGCTTAGCGAACACGCCCACGCCGGTGATGCCCGCGACCACTTCCTTGAACCCGCCAATGTCGCTGGCGTTCATGCTGATCGGTTCGATCTTCCAGCCCTGTTCGGCGGCATAGCGTTCGTACATGCGGTAAAGGTCAGCAGCGAACAGCGCAGCCTCATCGCCGCCGGTGCCAGCGCGGATTTCCAGCATCGCGGGCTTGGCATCGGCCGAATCGCGCGGCAGCAGCGCGACCGCAAGGCGGCGCTCGAGATCGGGCAACGTCGCCTTGATGCTGGCGAGTTCTTCCTCGGCCATCGCCTTCATTTCCGGGTCGGCGAGCATGTCGTTGAGCCCCGCCATTTCCTCGCGCGCGGCCTTCACCTCGGCGGCGATCTTGGCGACGGGTTCCAATTCGGCATAGTCGCGGGAGGCGCGCACAAAGGCCTCACCCTCCAGCGTGCCCGACGCCATGCGCGCTTCCAGCTCCGCAAAGCGGTGCGCGATCTGATCAAGGCGTTCGGGGGGGATTTGCATGGGTTTTTGTTTTTCACTCGTCATCCCGGACTTGATCCGGGATCCCGCTACTTAATGACCCGCCGCAAGAAGAAAAGCGGGACCCCGGGTCAAGCCCGGGGAGACGGAGTTGGTCAAATCCGGCTGACCAAAATCCAAGAGTATGCGTTTTCGATTTCGGTTTCTTCGAATTTGAAGCGGGTGGCCAGCGCTTCCGAAATCCTGTTGCGCACCGGCTTTGCTTTAGACGCGTTCAGATCGCGGAGCCGAGCTACACCAAGAACCCCACCAAGCCCTTCGATGGAAAGCCCGCGTGAAGCGCCCGACGCTTTTGCTTTCGCATAGCGCTTTTTGGGCGAACCAGAGACGATCGCTTCAGCATGGACTGATCGATGCTGCTCTCCACCACGCCGTAGCGCAAACACAATCTCCCAAGTGAGATCTTCGAGTTCAGTCAACTCCGTGAACGCGACAACCTCGGTCTCATCGACTGCAACCCGCGCTCCCACCAGCATCGCCAGCCGCTCAATCCCCGCAGCCCAGCCCACCGCAGGCGTTGCTGCGCCGCCGAGGCTTTCCATCAGCCCGTCATAACGCCCGCCGCCCAGCACCGTACTCTGGCTCCCCAAGGCCGCCGCCGATGCACTCCCCTCGTCAGGGATGAATTCGAACGCCGTGTGGCGGTAGTAGTCGAGGCCGCGCACGAGGCTCTCCGCCCGCACCCACTTCACCCCCGCCGCATCCAGCCCGCTGGTCACGGCAGCAAAAAACGCCTGCGCTTCGTCCGATAAAAACGCGTCAATCTTGGGTGCATCGGCAAGGAACGGCTTGTCGCGCGGGTCTTTGGAATC
>JANQTR010000167.1 GCA_030731635.1 Erythrobacter sp.
CTGTTGCCAGCAGCCAGTGCGGAGCTGGCCATGCCGATGAAGATGGCGAGCGGGAAGTTCCACGGGCTGATCGTGGCAAACACCCCGCGTCCGTGGAGCGAGAGGCTGTTCTCCTCCCCCGTCGGCCCCGGCAGGATGGTGGGCGCAGCAAATTGGCGGCGGGCTTCGGCGGCGTAGTAGCGCAGGAAATCGACCGCTTCGCGCAGTTCGAGCACGCTATCGAGCAAGGTCTTGCCCGCTTCGCGCTGGCAAAGGGACAGGAACTCGGCGCTATGCGCTTCGAACAGGTCGGCCGCTTCTTCGAGCAGCAGTGCGCGCGCATCCCCGCCCAACGCGTCCCAGCCGGGCTGGATTGCGGCGGCGCGGGTGAAAGCGGCGTCAACTTCTTCGGCGGTGGCATCGCGCCGGGTGCCGACCACGGACGAAAGATCGTGCGGCATGGTGATCGGGGCGATTTCGCCGGGGCTGGCGGCGGGGAAGGTCGGCTCTGCCCGCCAATGGACGGTGGTGAGCGCGGCAAGCCGTGCCGCCAGCGGTTCACGCACCAGGGGATCACTCAAATTGATCCCGGCGCTGTTCACGCGGGCGCCGAAAATGTCCTTGGGCAGCGGGATCGCCGGGTTGCGCCGCGGCGACAGCGCAGCAAGTTCCGCCACCGGATCGCTGACCAATTCGACAGCGGGAATATCTGCATCGCCCATACGGTTGACGAAGCTGGTATTAGCCCCGTTTTCCAGCAAGCGGCGCACCAGATAGGCGAGCAGTTCCTTGTGCCCGCCAACCGGCGCATAGATCCGCACCGGGGTGGGGTTATTGCCCTCAATCCGGCGCAGCGCTTCGTACACTTCCTCGCCCATGCCGTGAAGGCGCTGGTATTCAAACGGTTTGCCACCGCTCATCGCCTTGATCGCGCCGATGGTATAGGCGTTATGCGTGGCAAACGCGGGGTGCAGCACGTCGGCGTGTTCAAACAAGCGCGCGGCGCAGGCGAGGTAGGAGACATCGGTCGCCACCTTGCGGGTGAACACCGGGTAATCGGCATAGCCGCCGACCTGCGCCAGTTTCACTTCGCTGTCCCAGTAAGCGCCCTTGACCAGCCGCACGAACAGTTTGCGCCCGTGCCGCCGGGCAAGCTTGCCTGCCCAGTCACACACCGCCAGCCCGCGTTTCTGATAGGCCTGTATCGCCAGACCGAACCCTTCCCAGCAGCTGCCATCGGGGCGGCGGAACAGGTCATCATCGGCGACCAATGCCTCGATAATATCAAGGCTGAGTTCGAGCCGTTCGGCTTCTTCGGCGTCGATGGTGAAGTGAATATCGGCATCGCGCGCCTTCAGCGCCAGTGCCTTGATCACCGGCACCATCGCCGCGCAGGCTTCATCGGCGTGGAAGAAATCATATTTGGGATAGAGCGCCGACAGCTTGACCGAAATCCCCGGCGATGCCGTGACCCCTGCCCCCGCCTCACGCGCTAGCCGGGTGAGCGCGGCTTCGTAGCTTTGGCGGTATTTTTCGGCATCCGCGAACGTCATCGCCGCCTCGCCCAGCATATCAAAACTATGCGTAATGCCCTGCGCCCGTTCGGGCGCTGCGCGCTTCAATGCCTCGTCAATCGTACGGCCGAACACGAATTGTCCGCCGAGGATTTTCATCGCCTGCCCGGTCGCGGTGCGGATCACCGGTTCGCCCAGCCGGTTCATCGCGCGCTTCAACGCTCCGCCCATCCCGCGTTGGCGCGCATCCGGCGGATCGAGCACTTCGCCGGTCAGCATCAACGAAAAGGTCGCGGCATTGACGAAGGTGGAGGCGCTTTCCCCCAGATGCTCGCTCCAGTCGATGGCGCCGATCTTGTCACGGATCAGCGCATCGGCGGTGGCGGCGTCCGGCACGCGCAGCAAGGCTTCGGCCAGGCACATCAGCGCGATGCCTTCGTCGGTGTCGAGCCCGTATTGCTGCAAAAACGCGTCAATCCCGCTGGCCTTATGCGCCCGTGCGCCTTCGATCAGATCAATCGCCAGCGCTGCGGCGGCCCCATGCACCTGCGCGGCAGGCGCGGCCTGATCCAGCCGTTCAGCGATGCAAGCCTCCTCCTCCTGAGCGTAGGCACGGCGCAGGTCTGCGCGGTCAAGCATGGGGAAGGCGGCGGCAATATCAGCCATATGTGGTTTCACCTGCAACGATTCGAGGACGATCAGAGGCCCTCTGAACCGGGCAGGGCTGCGCTTCAAGTTCACTGTTTGCAACAGGTCTGCTTGATCGTTGGGGCCCGCCCGGTTAGCCTGCGCCTATTCAAGGGGATCGATTGCATGCGGATGTTCTGCTTCCATTGCCGCGACGGGGAAGACGGCGGCCGGTTGCGCGCCATCCACCGCCCCGCCCACCTCGATTTCATTCACGCCAATGCCGATCATTTCGTGATCGTCGGGCCATTGAAGCGCGCCGATGGCCTGATCATCGGATCATTGCTGATCGTGAAGGCGCAAGACGAAGCCGCCGCGCGCACGATTCTGGCGGGCGATCCTTACCTGACCGGCGGGGTCTGGCAGCTGATCCGGGTGGACGAATTCACGCCCCTGCTGGGCGATTGGGCCTAGGCGGGGTGCGGCAGCCTTGCGGCTGCACGCTGGTTAGGCCGATTGGCGGGGATTGGGTGGTTAGCGGCCGCTCTTCCATTTTCGGCATCAGCTTCTTTCGGCACACCACAGCCCATTTCTCAAGTGCTTGGCGACCAGCATGGTCGAATACCAAGGCCCGCTGACTTCATGAGGCGCTTCGGCTGCAGAATAATATTGGTGGATGAAGCGGGTCTCGAATTCGCATTGAGCCAAGCCGCCGGGTTCAAGCCAACTACAGCTTAGATTTCGGACTTCACTTCTCCCAGGCCTTTCCTCCAAGACAAGGCAATCATTTTCTTCTCTGCAAGCGCAGCTCTGGTTCAGGCCGTCGGGAAGGTCGTTTTCTGTCGGTAGAGCGGGTAATGGCGCGGTGCTCTCAGGTGAACACGCCGACAAAATCAAGGCCAACATTAGTAGACCAAATTGTCGATCCATCGGCGGTCCCCGCATTTACGCACCAGCATAGCAA
>JANQTR010000168.1 GCA_030731635.1 Erythrobacter sp.
TGACCGATGAACTGGCTGCACTGGGCGCAGCAGCGATGGTCGAAGTGCTGGACGATCTCGCCACCTTCCCGCCTGAAACGCAGGACGATACTCTCGCCATCTACGCGCCCAAGATCGACAAGGCGGAAAGCCGGATCGACTGGCGTGAGCCTGCCGACGTGATCGAACGCAAGGTGCGCGCCCTCGCCCCCTTCCCGGGCGCATGGTTCGAGCTTGAGGGAGAGCGGGTAAAGCTGCTGCTGGCAGAGTTGGTGGACGGGTCTGGCGCACCCGGCGAAGTGTTCGACCACGGCTTTACTATTGCCTGCGGATCGGGCGCGATCCGCCCGGTTCGCCTGCAACGCGCAGGCAAGCCAGCGATGGATTGCGATGATTTTCTGCGCGGCAAGCCGGTCCTAACAGGCATTGTCATGCAATAGCGGCCCTTGCCCCATTGACCCTGCCTGCAGCGGGTGGGATCAGATCGTCATCCAAAGGGGGCAAGCTCGGTCGAGACGGTGACGGCTTCAGGCCAGTCACCCTGCAGCTGACAAAAGGACCGCCGCGATGCGATCAATCACTCTGGCTAGCCTGTGCCTGATTGGCCTTGCGTCGTGCGGGCAAACGCCTGAAGGCAAGGCCGCAGCCAGCAATCAGGCAGCTGGCGATCAGGCGGGCAGCGCCGGGGCCACTTCGGTCACGGTCGGAAGCCTGTCCGCCAAGCGCAGCAACTCGCCCGAAGACCAGCGCATCGAATGCGTGAGCACGACCGCGGCCGGCAACACCACGCGGCATTTCTTCGTCATCTATGCGGGCGGCGTGAAGAGCTATTCCGCGTTCCGCAACTACGCCCGCGATCTGTGCGATCCCGGACAGGCGGATTGCGCGATTGGGTGGCAGGGCGACAAGATCGGATCCTACAGCAAGAACGGCAATGGCGTGATCAACCAATTGCTGGTCGATCTGGATAGCATGACAATGGAACGCGCGGTGACGACGGCCTCACGCGGGGTTGAAATCTCGCAAGCGTCTTGCACAGCCTCCCCGCTTCCCGAAGGTATCGTCATCGACTAAGGGCGGCGGCATGTTGCACGCCGCCTTGCCTTGTCCATGACCCGTTTTGCCCTCACTTTGGAGTTTGACGGTACGCCGTTCCATGGGCTGCAACGCCAGACCCATGGGCCGAGCGTGCAGCAGGCGATTGAGGATGCGCTGCACCGGATCACGGGTGAGACCGCCAGCGTGCTCAGCGCCGGGCGCACCGATGCAGGTGTGCATGCGCTGGCGATGCGGTGCCACGTTGATCTTGAGAAGGACATCACCCCGTTCCGGCTGATGGGCGCAATCAACGCCCACCTTCGCCCCCATCCCATCGCGGTCACCGCCTGCGAGATCGTGCCGGATGATTGGCACGCGCGGTTTTCGTGCACGGGGCGGCGCTATCTCTACCGGATCATCAACCGCCGCGCGCCGCTGGCCCTGCTGCGCGACCGGGCGTGGCAGGTGGCGCCCGCCCTCGATGCCGAAGCGATGCACCGTGCCGCACAGGTGCTGGTCGGGCACCATGATTTTACCACCTTCCGGTCGGTTCATTGTCAGGCAGCCGACCCGGTCAAGTCGCTGGATCTGCTGGACGTCGAACGTATCGGCGATGAAGTGCACATCCACGCCGCCGCGCGCAGCTTTCTGCATCATCAGGTCCGCAGCATGGTCGGCTGTCTCAAGCTGGTTGGCACCGGCACTTGGGACGACGCGCGCCTTTCCGCAGCGCTGGCCGCACGCGACCGCGCCGCCTTGGGGCTGAACGCGCCCGCGCACGGGCTGTATTTCGTTGAGGCGGTTTACCCAACGTCACCCTAGCCATAACGCCATTGCGGGCGTAGCGCGGCACTGACAAACAAAAGGATACACAGGATGACCACCGGAAAGCAGCTCTTCACCACCCTCACCGCCGACGGCAAGCTGACGCTGGAAGTCGCGGAGAGCCAGTTCCCCGCCCCCACCGGCAATCAGGTGCTGGTCAAGATGGAAGCCGCGCCGATCAACCCGTCGGACCTCGCGATCCTCACCAGCGCAGCCGATTTCGAGACCGCCGAATATGCCCCCGGCAAGATCGTTGCCACCATGCCGGAACCCTTCCTGACCGGGAACAAGGGCCGCCACGGCCAGCGCCTGACGGCTGGCAATGAAGGCGCAGGCACCGTGATTGCCACCGGCGATAGCGACATGGCCAAGGCGCTGATGGGCCAGCGGGTCGCCTGCGTTCCGGGCCATGCCTTCAGCCAATATGCCATCGCCGATGCGATGATGTGCATCCCGTTGGGCGACAACACCTGCGAGGCGGGGGCATCGAGCTTCGTCAATCCGATGACCGCTCTGGGCTTTGTCGAGACTGCGAAGATGGAAGGCCATGACGCCATTATCCATCTCGCCGCCGCGTCCAACCTCGGCCAGATGCTCAACCGCATCTGCGTGGAAGACGGCATGAAGCTGGTCAACATCGTGCGCAAGGATGAGCACGTCGAGCTGCTGAAATCGCAGGGCGCGAGCTATGTCGTGAACTCGTCAGCCCCGACCTACATGGCCGATCTGCGCGCCGCGATTGCCGAAACCGGCGCTTATCTCGGCTTTGATCCGATCGGCGGCGGACAGGCCAGCGACGGCGTGCTGAAGGCGATGGAACAGGTTGCCGCGAGCCAGATGGGCGAGTTTTCGCGCTATGGATCAAACCAGCAGAAGAAAATGTACATGTACGGGCGGCTTGATCTGTCACCGACCATCCTGACCCCATCTTACGGGTTGCAATGGTGCGTCGCTGGCTGGCTGCTGACCCCGTTCCTCCAGCGCGCCGGCATGGAAACCGTGGTGCGGATGCGTACTCGCGTGCAGCAGAACCTCACCACCACCTTCGCCAGCCATTACAAGGCCAAGGTGACGCTCGAAGGGATGCTGGAGAAGGACGCAATCTGCGACTACCGCCAGATGAAGACCGGCGAGAAGTATCTGGTTACGCCCTGGGGGTGATGGGAGCGCGAGCCCCCTCCTGCAAAGGCGGGGGCCGCATCAGCGAATAAGACGACCGCTTTTTGCGAATAGCGGCATT
>JANQTR010000169.1 GCA_030731635.1 Erythrobacter sp.
CCGGCATAGCTCGGCACCAGACCCGCGCCGAGGCCGATGGTCGCCCAGGTTTCGTCAAAGACGGGGTTGAACGCGAAAGGCGCAGGGCCGGGTGCAGAGCCGGGCGCCGCCTGCGCGGTGACGATCACGGGCGCAGCCTCAGCGCCAGCCTCGGCCACCGGGCTATCATCTGCCTCGGCATTGGCATCGGCCTCAGCGGCACAGACGCGCGCGGGCGTCAGCGCGGTCAAACCGGCCACAAGCACAAGCGAGGTCATTACAAAACGGGGGGCCATGGCGCGATCCTTATAGCGAGTTTCGTAGATGAAGCGGGCACCTTCTCAATCGGTTCCGGGCCCTAATAGCTTCGGGTAATGTTGCAACATTCTTTTGGCGGGAAAGCGGCGCGCTGGCACGCCGCATCATTGCCCATCGCCGCGCCCTCGCCTAGGGCATGGGGGCATGGTCGATTCACCCCGAGATTCAGGCACCCAATCCGCTGCCCCGCAAGATGCGCCCCCTCACGATGTTGTGATCGTCGGCGGCGGTCTGGCAGGCGGGCTGATTGCGCTCGCACTGCATCGCCATGCGCCGGGCTGCCGGTTTGTGCTGGTCGAATCCGGGCGCAGTCTGGGCGGGCAGCACCGCTGGAGCTGGTTCGAAACCGATATCCGCGCGCAATCGCGCAGCCTGATGGCGGGGTTCGCGCTGAATGGCTGGGACGAAGGCTATGACATCACCTTCCCCAGCCTTGGCCGGACGCTGCCGACCGCCTATCGCTCGCTCGCCAGCGCCGAGTTTCACCGCGCCCTGATGGCTGAACTGCCTGCGGAACGCGTGCTGCTGGAGACGAAAGCGGCCAGCCTTGATGCCGGCGGCGTAACCTTGGCCGATGGCAGGCGCATCGCTGGGCGCCGGGTGATCGATTGCCGCCCGTTCCGCGCGTCGGAACATCTGTCAGGCGGGTGGCAGGTATTCCTTGGCCAGCAATTCCGCTGCGAAGAACCACACGGTCTGACGCGCCCGGTGATCATGGATGCCAGCGTCGATCAGCTCGCCCCGCACGGCAATGGCGAAGCCTATCGCTTCGTCTATGTCCTGCCGCTATCGCCCACCGACGTGTTCGTTGAAGACACCTACTACGCCGATCAGCCCAAGATGGACGCTGACGTGCTGAAAGGCCGGGTCGCCGACTATGCCCGTCGCAAGGGCTGGAAGGGCGAAGTGGTCGATTCCGAAGCGGGCATTCTGCCGGTGATTTCGGGCGGAGATTTCGCCGCCGCACTGGCCGAAGTCACCATCCCTGGCGTGGCCGTGGCCGGCGCGCGCGGCGGGTTTTCCCATCCGCTGACCAGCTACACCCTGCCATTTGCGGTCGACAATGCGCTCGCCATCGCGCGGGTAATTGCCAGCCGTCCGGCGCTTACGGGCGATGAACTCGCCGCATTCTGCAAGCGCCGGGCCAAGCGTCACTGGCGCGCGACCACCTATTACCGGATGCTCAGCCGGATGCTGTTCGAAGCGGCTGAACCCGGCAAGCGGGTGGTGGTGTTCGAACATTTTTACGCGCTGCGCGGCGCGCTGGTTGAACGTTTTTATGCGGGCCGATCAACCTGGCCCGATCGTTTGCGCATCCTGACGGGCAAGCCGCCCGTAGCTATCCCGCGCGCGATCCGCGCATTCTTTTCCTCAGGCAAGCCGCTAGAGACTAAGCCGCTCAACATGGAGACCCCGGCATGAACGCCGACGCAAAGCTCAACCTTTCGGGTAGCACCGCTGGCAAGGGCATCAACCCGGCGATGGCCGAACGTTACGCCGGGCGCACCGCCTGCGTGATCGGATCAGGTTTTGGCGGCATGGCGCTGGCTGTGCGGCTGCAATCAGCAGGCATCGCCACCACCGTGATCGAAGCCCGCGACAAGCCGGGCGGCCGCGCCTATTTCTGGGAGCGTGACGGATTTACCTTTGATGGCGGGCCGACCGTGATCACCGATCCGCCCTGCCTTGAGGAATTGTGGGGGCTGACCGGCCATGACATCGCCGAAGATGTCGAGCTGATGAAGGTCATGCCGTTTTACCGCCTCAACTGGCCCGACGGCACCAATTTCGAATATTCGAATGACGAAACCGAACTCAACGCCGAAATCGCCAAGCTCAATCCGGCGGACGTGGCAGGCTATGCCCGGTTCCTCGAATATTCAGCGCGGGTGTATGAGGAAGGCTATGTGAAGCTCGGCACCAAGCCGTTCCTCGATTTCAAATCGATGTTGAAAGCCGCCCCGGCGCTGATCAAGGAACAGGCGTGGCGGTCGGTCTATTCGATGGTGTCGAGCTATATCGAACACCCCAAACTGCGCGAAGCCTTCAGCTTCCATTCGCTGCTGGTCGGCGGCAACCCGATGAACACCTCGTCGATCTATGCGCTGATCCACAAGCTGGAAAAAGACGGCGGCGTATGGTGGGCGCGCGGCGGCACCAACCGGCTGATTGCAGGCATGGTGCGCCATTTCGAACGGCTGGGCGGCACAATGATCGTCGGCGATCCGGTGGTGCAGGTGCATACCCTCGGCACCAAGGCGACCGAGGTCGAAACCAAGAGCGGGTTCAAGCAGCGCTTTGACGCGGTGGCCAGCAACGCCGACATCATGCACTCCTACAAAGACCTGCTTTCGGACAGTGATCGCGGCAAGAAGATGGCCAAGAGCCTCAATCGCAAGAGCTTCTCGCCCTCGCTGTTCGTGGTGCATTTCGGGCTGGAGGGCACCTGGCCCGGCATTCCGCACCACATGATCCTGTTCGCCAAGCGGTACAAAGGCCTGCTTGACGATATCTACAAGAACGGCGTGGTGCCCGAAGATTTCGCGATCTACCTCCACCACCCGACCGTGACCGATCCCAGCATGGCGCCCGAAGGCAAGAGCACGTTCTACGCGCTCGTGCCCGTCAGCCATATGGGCAAGATGCCGGTCGATTGGGATGATGTCGGGCCAAAGCTGGAAAAGATGATTTTGGACGAGCTGGGCCGGCGGTTGATCCCCGACATCCACGACCGGATCATCACCAAGTTCAGCTACGCGCCCAAGGACTTCAAGCAGGAC
>JANQTR010000170.1 GCA_030731635.1 Erythrobacter sp.
CTTCGGCGAGCTGCAACGACACTTCCTGTCCGGTCAGCTGGGCATAGGCGATCAGTTTGTTCAGCCCGCCAACCAGTTCGCGGATGTTGCGTGTGATAGTGCGGGCAAGGAATTCGATCACATCAGCCGGCACCGCCAGCGGCGCAAAGCGCACCAGTTTGGAGACGAGGATCTTCTTGCGAAGTTCGATATCAGCCGGTTGGATATCGGCCACCAGCCCCATTGACAGGCGGCTCAGCAGGCGCGGTTCAACCCCATCCAGCGCCTGCGGGGCGCGGTCGGCGGCAAATACCAGCCGCTTGCCTTCGGCCAGCAGCGCATCGATGGTGTACAGCAGTTCTTCCTGCGCGCTCGCCTTGCCGATGATGAACTGGATATCGTCCACCAGCAGCAGATCGAAGCTGCGCAGACGTGCCTTGAATTCGATCGTCTGGCTGGATTTCAGCGCCTGCACGAATTCGACCATGAAACGTTCGGCCGAACAGTAGAAAATCCGCGCCCGGGAATGGGACTGCAAATAGGCGTGGCCGATGGCGTGGAGCAGGTGGGTCTTGCCCTGCCCGGTCGCCGCCTTGAGATAGAGCGGCGAGAATTGCGGCTGTTCCAGCGCCGCCATGCGCTGCGCTGCGTTGCAAGCCAGCACATTGGCTTCGCCTGTGACAAAAGCGGCAAAGGTCAACGACGGATCGAGCCCGACCGACGAGGTGAAATTGGAATCGCCCATCGCGCCTGCCGCCATCGCGATCGCCGAAGCGCCGTCATTGGCGGGGCGGCGGCCATCGTCGAGCCTGAGGTCAGGCAGCTGGCGGCGGCCGGGGTGGACCTGAATATTGACGGTGCGCACTTCGCTGCGGGCAATCTTCCACGCCAGCTGCAAGCGATCATGGAACCGATCGCGCACCCAGTTGGCGGAAAATTCGGTGGGCAGATAAAGATCGAGCGTACCGTTGTCGCGGTTGAGACTGCCAAGTTGGATCGGCTTGATCCACTGGCTGTGGAGCTGATGCCCCAGATCCTTGCGCAGTCCCTGACTGATATCGGACCAATCGGCGGCCAGATTTACGGCTTCTGCGTCTTCCATCAAATGCTCATCCGCTTGGCGGCCCGCTGTCCGGGCCTTGTCCATTTTTTGCACAATATCGTCCCCAATCCGCTCCGGCCCCGGAATCGCAGTCCGAAGGCGCACCATTGTGTTACAACAGGCGCAAGCTTTCCCTGCCTCGGAACAGCGTTTCCGAGGAGCCCCTCTGTCGATCAGTTTGTAAACCCCGCCGACTTTGAAAAGGCGGCTGTCGACTACCTAAAGAACCCTCGGTGCATTTGCGCAAGCGCGGACTTTTAAAAAAAGTGAAATATTCCGGTTGACTCGCCCCTATGCCGCAGGCTTGCATTCATATAATTGAATTATATGGATAATGTTGCCAAATGCCACGCGAATCGCGAGGAATCCTGACATTTTTAAATGTTCGCTTTATCGCAACAGTTGCAAACGAAAACGGGCCGCGCTGAAACAGCGCGGCCCGCGTCAGTTTTGGATGTCTTGCAACCGTTAAACCCGCGTTAGGCAGACTTATCGGTGAGGCAAAAACGAATCAGAGTGTGGCGACCCGGCGGGTCAGGCGCGACAATTTGCGCGCCACGGTGTTCTTGTGCAGCACGCCGCGCGCCACGCCGCGCGCCATTTCGGGCTGAGCGGCCTTAAGAGCGACAGCAGCCGCTTCCTTATCACCGGCTTCGCAGGCCGATTCGACCTTTTTGATGAAGCTGCGGATGCGGCTGATGCGCGCCCCGTTGATTTCAGCGCGGGCGGTGTTGCGACGGATGCGCTTCTTGGCTTGCGGCGTGTTGGCCATAATTCGTGTCTGTCTCGCGTTTGGTTCGGGCCGCACGGGGCGACCGGGAAAATGGTGACGGTTTGCTCGAAAATGGGCGAGCGGACGCAATGCCCAACCGCCGGAAAGGAGCGCGCATAGTGCGAAGTCCAGCGAAGGTCAACGATTCTCCCCTTACTTCTGGCACACTGGGCAATACCAGGTGCTGCGCCCGCCTTGCGTGATGCGGGTGATTATCCCCCCATCATCGCGTCCGCACGCCACCCCTTCGCGGCCATAGACATCGAAGGAGCTGGCAAAATAGCCCAGTTCTCCATCGGGGCGGGCATAATCGCGCAAGGTCGACCCGCCGTCACGGATCGAGGCTTCCAGCACAGCGACGATTTGGGGAACCAACCGCGCCAATTGCGGCCCTGTAACCTTGCCTGCCGGTTTGGTCGGGCGGATGCCTGCGCGCCACAGCGCTTCGCACACATAGATATTGCCGAGGCCGGCCACGATCCGCTGATCGAGCAGGCACAGCTTGATCGATTGGGTCTTGCCCGCCAGCGCGGTTTTCAGGTGCGCTGGGGTCAGCCCTGGCCCCAAGGGCTCAGGCCCCAGCGCGGCGAATTGCGGCCACATATCGAGCGCAGGTGTGCCAATCAGATCGACCGAGCCAAACCGGCGCGGATCGCACAGCGCAAAGCGGTGATCTGCGGTTTCCATCAGCATGTGATCATGGGTGTTGGGGGTTTCCGGATCAATCCGCCAGCGCCCGCTCATGCCTAGATGGAAGATCATCGTTGCATCGCGATCGAGATGGATCAGGCCATATTTCGCGCGGCGCGACAGCCCGATCACCTGGGCGCCGGTCATCACCTGCACAAGATCGGCGGGGAAGGGGCGGCGCAGGTTGGCGCGATTGAGCGTGACGCGCGTGATTCGCGCCCCATCGAGGAACCGGGCAAGGCCGCGGACAGTTGTTTCAACTTCTGGTAATTCTGGCATTGCGTTTCCGCCTGTAACACTCTTTGCGCGGGCGGCAATTGCCTCTAGGGAGCCGCGTATGACACAAAGCACTGACGACACCGTCTCCTTCGGCTACGAACAAGTCACCCCGCAGGAAAAGACCCGCCGTGTGGGCGAGGTTTTCTCCAGCGTCGCGAAGAAATACGACATCATGAATGATGCGATGAGCTTCGGCATGCATCGCGGGTGGAAAGACCGTTTCGTCAAACGCGTGAAACCGCAGCCGGGCGAGAA
>JANQTR010000171.1 GCA_030731635.1 Erythrobacter sp.
TGAGATCGGCCTCTGCCAGCACAGCAGCGCACAGCCGCTCCAACCGCTCGCGGAAATCGGCAACGTCCTCTGCGCTGCGCCCGCCATGCTCCGCCGCATAGGCACCCGCGCCATAGGGCTTGGCCGCCAGCGCCCACAGCGCATCCGGGTCGAGCGCGGGCGGGGGCAGCCAGCCTTTTGCCCAAGCGCGTCCGAGAAAACCATTGGCCCGCTCCGCCAACGGCCCGCGCGCCAGCAGATGGTCGCGTACAGGTGCCATCAGAACGCGTCTGCCACATCCATCATCCGCGTCAGCCGCCTGGGCGCGGCGGCGCGCCAGCTGCGCCTCGTCCCAGTCCACGCCCGGCCGATTGAGGATGATCCCGACCCAGCCGCTCGCACCGTAGTAGGCGGGCTTGAAATAGATGTCCGGCTGGCTTTCGACGAGGCCCAGCAGCTCGTCCATCGATCCGGTGCGGGCGAGCAGCGCGATGTGCTCCGTGCCGTGATGCTGATCGGCGAAATAGGCGAAATACTTGCCGGACTTCTCACCGCCGACGCGAAAACCCGGACTGCCATGGCTTTCGCGCTCATCGGTTTCGGGGAGGGTCAGTGCGAGCGCGCGCACTCGTGCAAGCAGCGCAGCCGGATTGCGCCAGCGCGATACGTAATCGGCCACCGCGCGCGGGTAGAGCTGGTGTTCGGCCAGCCGCACCCGTTCGGCGAGGGTAGCGGGCGTATCACCGGGCGCGATGGCAACACGGGCCTGCGCCAGCACTTCGCCCGAATCGAGGTCGGGCGTGACCAGATGGACGCTCGCGCCCGCATGGCTGTCGCCCGCTTCAATCGCGCGGGCGAAAGTATCGAGTCCCTTGTATTTGGGCAGGAGCGAGGGATGGATATTGAGCATCCGGCCGTCCCAGCGCTCAACAAACCCGTCAGACAGAATGCGCATATAGCCTGCCAGCACGATGTATTCTGCGCCCGCCGCCGAAACTGCCGCCTCCATCGCTGCGTCATGATCGGCGCGGGTTAGCCCCTTGTGGGGATGGGCAAAGGTGGGAACACCTTCAAGCTCGGCCAGCGCGAGGCCGGGGGCCGCGGGATCATTGCTGGCGACCAGCACCACCTCATAGGGCGAATCGCCCAGACGGCTGGCATAAAGCAGCGCGGCCATATTGGTGCCTGCGCCCGAGATCAGGATGGCGATTTTGGCCTTGTCAGCCAAGATGCGTCGCGCTCCAATCGCTCTTTGCCGACCATGTTTCGACGCTGCCGCGCACGGTGCAGCCCTTTTCGCCTGCTTCAATCCGGCCTACGTTGACGACCGTTTCCCCCGCCGATTCAAGCTGCGCAGTGACCTCGGCGACCTTGTCCGCCGCCACGGCCAGCACCATGCCGACCCCGCAGTTGAACGTGCGCGCCATTTCTTCCGGCTCGATCTGTCCCTGCGCTTGCAGGAAGGCCATCAGCCGCGGCTGCGGCCACAGGTCGGCATCGACCACCGCGTGCGCGCCATCGGGCAGGATGCGCGGGATGTTCTCCAGCAGCCCGCCGCCGGTGATGTGGGCCAGCGCGTTGATTGCGCCGCCGCGGATCAGCGGCAACAGGCTGGCGACATAGATTCGCGTCGGCGCAACCAGCGCATCGATCAGCAATTGATCCTGATCGAACAGGGCGGGGCGGTTCAGTTTCCAGTCCTTGTCCGCCGCAAGCCTGCGCACCAGCGAATAGCCGTTCGAATGCACGCCCGAAGAGGCAAGCCCGATCAGAACATCGCCGGGGGCCACCTTGTCACCGGTCAGCTGCTCGCCGCGCTCCACCGCGCCGACGCAGAAGCCGGCGAGATCATAATCGCCCGGCGCATACATCCCCGGCATTTCCGCCGTTTCGCCGCCAATCAGGGCGCAGCCGGCCATCTTGCAGCCCTCTGCAATGCCGGCGACCACGCGTTCGGCAACCCCGTTCTCCAGCTTGCCGGTGGCGAAATAATCGAGGAAGAACAGAGGCTCTGCCCCCTGCACGATCAGATCGTTGACGCACATGGCGACCAGATCAATCCCGACACTATCGTGCCGGTCATGTTCGATCGCCAGCTTCAGCTTGGTGCCGACCCCATCATTGGCCGCGACCCGCAGCGGATCAACATATCCGGCGGCCTTGGGATCGAAAAACCCGCCGAATCCGCCCAGCTCGCTCGTCGCGCCGGGGCGCGCGGTCGCCTTGGCCAGCGGGGCGATGGCTTTCACCAAGGCATTGCCCGCAGCAATTGATACGCCTGCATCGGCGTAGGTGTATCCAGAGCCTTTCGGCCCGTCGCTAGTTTTCCCCGAAGTCATGCACGCCGCTTTAGCCTTTCGCGCTTGGAATTCCACTCGCCTTTGGGCAAAAGGCGCGCGATTTCCCCGATGAGCATGTCACTCACCCTTTTCGGCCGCGATGCCGCCCCCGTGCGCCCCATGGTGCGCAGCCTTGGCGGGGCGGCGCTGGCGCTGGCGTTGCTGGGGGCAGGCTATGCGCTGCTCGCCCAGGTTGCAGGTGATCGCGGGATCGCGCCGACCGCTGCCAGTGCTGACATCGAAGTGCGTGACATCAGCGTCGATGTCAGCGGCAAAAGCGCCGAAGACGCGCGCGCCAATGGCTGGCGCGAAGCCCAGCGCAAGGCATGGGCCAAGGCTGGCGGACCAAAACTGTCCGACGGGCAGCTTGATGGATTGGTATCTGCCATCGTGATCCAGCGTGAACGGCTTGGCCCCCGGCGTTACATCGCCACGCTGGGTGTGGTCTTCAATCGCCAACGCGCATCAGGCTATCTCGGCGGAGCGGCGCAGGCGACCCGTTCGGCACCGATGCTGCTGATCCCGGCGATGGAAAGCGGCGGCGCTTTTATCACCTTTGAACAGCGCAATCCGTGGCAGCGCGCCTGGGCCGAATTCAATCCGGGCAACAGCCGGATCAATTATGTCCGCCTGAGCGGGGCCGGGGGCGATTCGCTGCTGGTCAATTTCGGGCAAGCCAGCCGCCGCAGCCGTGTATGGTGGCGCAGCACGCTTGACCAATATGGCGCAAGCGATGTGCTGATGGCGTT
>JANQTR010000172.1 GCA_030731635.1 Erythrobacter sp.
GCGTTCAAGCCCAGCCGGATCAAGGAAATCGATCCGCGCGTCGAAACCCTCGCCTACGAGTTGATCGATGAATTCATCGATGACGGCCGCTGCGACTGGGTGCGCCAGTTCTGCGTGCCGCTGCCGCTGTTCATCATCGGCGAACAGATGGGCGCAGCGCGCGAAGACATGTGGCGGATCAAGGGCTGGACCGACGCCTTCTTCCACCGCATTTCGTTCATGCTGCCCGAGGACAAGCATCTGGAGATGGTCGACCGCGAGATTGAGGCGCAGCATTATTTCCAGCCCATTTTCGAACGCCTGCGCGAACATCCCGATGGCAGCCTCATCTCGGTGCTGGTCAACACCGTGATCGAAGGCTGGGGGCGGCCCTTGAATGACGAGGAACTCCACGCCGAAATGATGGCCGATACCTTCGTCGGCGGCAGTGAGACGACCACCAATGCGCTGGCAGCAGGGATGAAGCTGCTGATCGAAAACAAGGACGTGTGGCACGCCCTCAAATCCGATCCCGACAAGCATATGCGCACCTTCGTTGAAGAAGTGCTGCGGCTCGAAAGCCCGGTGCAATCGCTGATGCGCTTCACCCATGCGGACGTTGAGCTGGACGGGGTAGCGATCCCCGCCGGATCGGTGATCAACGTCCGTTACGGCGCGGCGAACCGGGATGAACGTTTCTTCGAATGCCCCGAGAAACTCGATTTGAGTCGGCCACGCGCAGGCGCGCACATGGCATTTGGATCGGGCACGCACCACTGCCTTGGCGCCCCGCTCGCCCGGCGGGAATTGACGTGGGGCTTTCAGGCGGTGGTCGACCGGTTCGAGGATATGTGGTTTGCCGAAGGGCAGAACGACTTCGCCTACCACCCGCATTTCCTGCTGCGCAGCCTCAAACAGCTCAACATCACCTTTGAAGCAAAGGCACGCTGACGATGGCCACCTTGCTCAAACCCGTCCCGCAACGGATCGATAAAAGCCCGCAGCCCGCGCCTGCGCTCTCCACCAAACCGATCGAAGGCAGCCGTTACTGGTCACGCGACTTCATGGACCGCGAGTGGGACGGGATCTGGACCAAAGCCTGGCTGATCGGCGGGCTCGCCGCACAGGTCGCCAAGCCCGGTGATTTCTTCACATATGACATCGGGCGCGAAAGCATCCTTGTCACCCACGGCGATGATGGCCGCATCCGGGCGTTCTACAATGTCTGCCCGCACCGCGGAAAACGGCTGGTGATGGAGGCGGCGGGGCATTCCAAACGCATCGCCTGTTCGTATCACGGCTGGCGTTTCACCCCCGAAGGCGAACTGAACTTTGTCCCCTGCCCCGAAGATTTCGCGGGCGGCAATCCATGCGGCAAGGTGACGCTGGAGGAAGTGCAATGCGCCGTCTTTGCCAGCTTTGTCTGGGTCAATCTCGACCCCCAGGCGAAACCGCTGGCCGACCATCTCGGCCCGATCGCGCCGCAGCTTGAATGTTACCGCATGGAACAAATGCACCGCACCCACTGGGTCACGCTGGAGGGCGATTGGAACTGGAAATGCGTTCAGGACAATTTCAACGAAAGCTACCACCTGCCCTTCGTCCACCCGCAGACCCGGTTCGTGATGGAGCAAAGCTACAAGGACTGCCAGTTCGACATGTATGCCGCCCACGGCCATGCGCGGATGTTCATGCCGGGATCACGGCCCGCGCGGAGCCTTCGCGGTCACACCGACACCGTGCTCGACATGATGGCGAAAGAGCTGACCTATTGGGGCCTCAACCCCGAAGATTTCCGCGATGATCCGCTGCGCACGCGTGAGGCATTGCAAGCGGCCAAGCGCACCCACGGCGCGGCGAAGGGATATGATTTCAGCCACTTTCACGATGAACAGCTGACCGATCATTTCCACTATACAATCTTCCCCAATATCAGCTTCAGCCTGAAACCCGATGGCTGCATCTGGCTGCGCGCCGATCCGCACCCGACCGATCCCGAACGCTGCCTGTTCGACATGTGGTATTTCACCTGGTTCCCCGAAGGGGAGGATCGTTATTATTCCTATTCGATGGGGCAGGAGGTGGATCGCACGGTACCGGTGGAACATCTGCGCGGGCGCGTGGGTGAGCTTTCCTGCGGCCCCGGCATTGATCAGGACGTTTCAATCTGGAGCGAACAGCAGATGGGCCTGCGTTCACGCGGCTATCGCGGCGGGCATCTGGCCGGGCAGGAAGCGCGGGTGCGGTTCTTCCACGATACGATTGATCGCTGTTTGGGGGGCTGATTCCCCTTCCCTCAAAGGAAGGGCCTAAAGGTTCGCGTTCGCCGCCGCCCTGCCCGCCAGGTACCCGAACGTCAGCGCCGGGCCGAGCGTCCCGCCAGCGCCTGCGTAAATTCCGCCGGTGGGGCAGGCGATGGCATTGCCTGCGCCCAGCAGGCCGGGGATCACTGCGCCATCATGCCCCAGCACCCGCCCCGCGCCATCGGTGCGCGGCCCGCCATTGGTGCCGAGCAGGCCGGAGTGAATCTCCACCGCGTAAAACGGTGCTTCGCGGATCGCGCCCAATGTCACCGCTGCGCCTGACCGCGAACGGTCGCCGTAGAAGTGATCATAGGCGCTGGTGCCGCGTCCGAAATCGGGGTCTTCCCCTGCTTCGGCGTGGACGTTGAAATGCGCGACCGTTTCTTCGAGCACAGCCCCGTCGATACCGATTTGCTGCGCCAGCGCCTCCAGCGTATCGGCGCGCTTTACCCAATCGGGAATCGGCTGCCCCGGCTGGCGCGTCCCTAGCGGATAACGCGCGGCATATTGCGCGTCGAAGATCAGGTAGGCGGGCAGGTTCAGGTAATCATAATTGGCCGGATCGAACTGATGGAACACCCCGCCCAGCGCCGAATAATTCGCCGCCTCGTTACAGAACCGCTGGGCTGAACGATTGACCATGATCGAATGCGGCACGGTGCGTTCGATCAGGATGATCTGCGCGCGTTGTTCGCCGCTGGCCCAGGGCGCATCGGGGGTCACCAATGTGGGTGCCCACCATGCGCTGGTCATGTTGCCGAGTTTTGCGCCCGCTTGCATCGCCAGTTTCAGCCCGCCACCGGAAGCGGTGGGCGGGCTGGCAGGCGCGGTGACGGGGCCGCGCAGGAAGGTCTGGCGGCTTTCCGTATCCCATTCGAACCCGCCGGTCGCAATCACCACCCCGCGCCGCGCTTTCAGCGTCAGCGGTGCGCCGTTCTGCTCCGCCTCAATCCCGGTGATCCGCGCGCCATCGCGCAGCAGGCGGTGGGTCGTCACCCCCAGCATCGGCGCAATCCCGCGCACCAGACACGCCTTGAGCAAGCGCGCCACCATCGCCTGACCAAACCCGCATTGCCGCGCGGCCATGCGTTCGCCCAGCACCTGCGGCGGCGGCATGGTGGTCGCCCCGCCGAGCGGCGTTTCGCGCAGCATCAGCGGCTTGGGTTCCTCAATTGCATAAATGCGCGCCGCCCATTCGCCGAGTTCCCCCAGCGCAAACAGATCATGGTCTAGCGCACGTGAACCTTGTGGTTTTGCGCCCGGACGATCGAGGTAATAGTCGGGATAGCCCGGCAGCACCGCCACTTTCAGCGCATCAATGCTTTCCAGAAACGCCAACGCCTCCGGCCCGGAATCGACAAACGCCTCGATTGTCTCATCCACCAGATCGCCGTGATCCAGACTGCGGAAATAGGCGAGCGCGTCTTCCCGGCTGTCCGCCATCCCGGCGGCGCGCATCCGGGGGTTGTCCGCGACCCAGATTACCCCACCCGATATCGCCGATGTGCCGCCGACGCGGTCGAATTTCTCGACCAGCAGCACCTCGGCCCCGGTTTCGTACGCGGCGAGCGCAGCAGCCATACCCGCCGCGCCAGTGCCAAGGATGATGACGTCTGCTTCTTTCATGCGCGGCATAGAGGCGCTGCAAGCCGGTTCGGGCAACCCGTCATTTTGGCAAGGTGCGCGTGGGAGCTTGGCCCGCTACTCACGCATGCAAAGGAGAGAACGCATGAAACTGGAAGGCAAAGTCGCCGCGATTACCGGCGGCACGGCAGGGATGGGGCGCGGCATTGCCGAGGCGTTTCTGGAAGAAGGCGGGAAAGTCGCGCTGTTCGCCCGCAATGCCGAAAAAGGCGCGAAAGTGCTGGCGGAACTCGGGGCAGGCGACCGCGCGATCTTCATCGCCGGGGACGTGATGGAGCAGGCCGATCTGGAAGGATTCATCGACCAGACCATCGCGCATTTCGGCACGTTGGACATTCTGGTGAACAACGCGGGCGGCGCGGGCGATTTGCAGCCGCTGGTCAACCTGTCCGATCACGCCTTTGACGAAGCGATGAAGTGGAACGTCTATTCGACCTTCTGGGCCAGCCGCCGCGCGCTGCCGGTGATGCTGGAAAAGGGCGATGGGCGGATCATCAACATCTCGTCGATGGAAGGCAAGCACGGCAAACCGGTGCTGACGGCTTACTCGGCAGCGAAACACGCGGTGAACGGCATGACCAAAAGCCTGGCGCGCGAAGTGGGCGCAGCTGGTGTGACGGTCAATGCAATCTGCCCCGGCATCGTCATCACCGACATCATCAAGAACAACGGCCCTGCCACTGCGAAAGCGATGGGCATGGAGCTGGATGAAATGATCGCGATGTTCGCGGCCGAATCCGCGATCAAGCGGCCCAATACGGTTGAGGAAATCGCAGCCGTCGCAGTCCTGCTCGCCAGCAAGGCCGGGGCCGGGATCACCGGCGCGCAGATCAGCGTGGATGGCGGGACGGCCCAGTATTAGGGCAATATTGATCGGGGCTTGACCCTCGCTCGGTCGCGCCAGACCCCGGCTTGACCCCGGCCAGATCAGTGACGACACCGATGTTTCACGTGAAACATCGGTGGCTCGGGGGTGCCTGTCGCCCTATTGCTGCAACTTCGCCATCGCCGCGCCAATCGCTGCGGCAACATCGCCCGCCTGCGGATTGCCGCGCATGATCAGGCCCCCATTGGGCTGGATATTCGCGCCGGTAACATAGGCCTGATCGGTGCTCAGCCACAGGCAGGCATGGGCGACATCATCCACGGTGTTGAGCCGGCCCATCGGGTAACGCGGCAGGAACGCATCGGTCAGGCCCGGCACCTGAAAGCTGTCATGCGTCATCGGGCTATCGGTAAAGGCGGGGGAGACGGTATTGGCCTTGATCCCCAAATGCCCGTAATCATTGGCAACGCACTCGATCAACGCCTCGCTGCCGCGCTTGGTGCCAATGTATGCCGCATGATTGGTGATGATCGCTTTGGTCGTCGCCGAAGACAGGCTGATCAGCGACCCGCCTGTCGGTGTCTGCGCGCTCATCACCCGCACAAAGGCTTGCAGGAAGTGGTGCACGCCCTTGAACTGCAAATCGACAATTTGGTCGAGCTGTTCCTCGGTGATTTCCTCAAGACTGGCGAGCAGGCCCCAGCCGGTGGTGTTGATCGCGATATCGACCCGGCCAAAGGTGTCTTTTGCCTTGTCTGCCAGCGCGTTGACTTGCGCGCGGTCGGCAATGTCGCACAGCGCGTAGGCCCCGCCAATATCCTCCGCCAGCGCGGCCAGCGCGGGTTCCTTGCGCCCTGCCACCATCACCTTCGCGCCCTCTTTCGCGAACAGCCGGGCAATGGTCTGCCCAATGTTGCCTGCTGATGCCGCCCCCAGCACTACGGCGGTCTTGCCTTGCAATTGTCCCATCGCATCTCTCCTCTGGGACAAGGGCCTACCACGCATCGCCCTTCGCTCACCCTTCCCAAAAGTGTCCATTGTCCGCTTGCGCCCGCCGCTTGATAGCAGCCCGGTAAAAGAGGGAGAGCGCACATGTTTACCGGACCGCTGGAGGATCGCGTAGCGATCAGCGAATTGAACGGCACCTATGCCGATGGGGTGGTGCGCTTCGATGCCGCAACCTGGGGATCGGTCTGGGCCGATGATGCCGACTGGGATCTGATGGGCCACAAGACCAAGGGCAAGGAGGCGATCGTGGCTTTCTGGAACGGCGCGATGGGCGGGCTTGAGGCGGTGAGTTTCCAATGTGTGCCCTGCATGATCGAAATTACCGGAAACACGGCGAAATCGCGGGTGCAGACGCAGGAAATCCTGAAACCCAAGGACGCGCCAGCACGCCATGTCGGCGGACTGTACGAGGACGAGCTCGCCAAAGTGGACGGGCGCTGGGTCTTCACCAACCGCGTCTTCAAGATCATCGCCGAATTCGGCGCACAGGGATAATTCGACACATGGCCAAGATCCTGATTTCCGCGCAAATCGACCTCGACCCCGCCCAGCGTGACGAGGCCCTTCGCACCGCCCGCCCGCATATCGAAGCCGCGCTCGCCGAGCAGGGGTGCATCCATTACGACTGGAGCGCCTGTTCGATGAACCCCGCGCGGGTCAACGTGTTCGAAGAATGGGAAAGCGAAGAAGCGCTGGCCGCCCACTTCCGCGACCCCGCCTATACCGGGATGCGTGACCACATCGGCCAGTTCGGCATCACCGGCGCAGTCAGCGCCAAGTACCGCGTCGATGCCGAAGGGCCGGTTTACAACGCCGAGGGCAATGCGACCGAGGCGTTTGACTAAACTCCTCGGAGCAATCCTCGCCGGCGGGCAGGCGCGGAGGTTCGGCAGCGACAAGGCCCACGCGCTGTATCAAGGCGCGCGGCTGATTGACCGGGTCGCAGCGGCGCTTGGCGCGCAATGCGAAGTCGTGGTGGTGTGCGGACGCGACGAGCCGGGTTTTACGTCCATCCCCGATTGGCCCGAAACAGGGCTTGGCCCGCTTGGCGGGCTGGCGGCGGCGCTACGCCATGCAAGCGGGAGCGGGTTCACGCGCGTGCTGTCCGCCGGGGTTGATGCGCCTGACCTGCCCCATGATCTGGCCGCGTTGCTCACCGGCACAGGCGCCGCAATTGTGGAAAGCCAGCCCGTCGTCGGGTTGTGGCCGGTCGATGCGCTCCCCACGCTCGAAACCTTCCTCAGCGGCGGGGGACGCTCGCTTTACCGCTTTGCTGACCACATCGCGGCCCGCCGGATCGACCTCCCCCACGCGCTGATGAACGTCAATCGGCCCGAGGATTTGCCCCCGGCCTAAAGGTCACAGCTTCAGCAATTGCTTGCCGCGGTTCATCCCGCTGAACAATCGTTGCAAGGTGGTGGGCGCATTTTCGAACCCGTGCTGGATATCTTCCTGATATTTCAGGCTGCCGTCCTTGACGAAGCCTTCCAGCCGCTTGCGGATGCCGGGGAATTCGTTCGCCCAGTCGAGCACAATGAAGCCCGCCATCGTGCCGCGCCGGAACACCAGGTTGAAGTAATTCTCCGGCCCAGCAGGCAGGCTCCCGGTTTCGTACCGGCTGATCCCGCCGCAGATCACCACCCGCGCATTGGTGGCAATGCAGGCAAGCATGTCATTCAGGATTGCGCCGCCGACATTGTCGTAAATCACGTCAACCCCGCGCGGGCAATGTTGCCTGATTTGCTCCTTCACCCCGCCCGCCTTGTAATCGATTGCGGCGTCATAGCCCGCTTCGCGCACCAGCCAGTCGCACTTGTCCTGCCCGCCAGCGATGCCGACCACACGGCACCCGGCGAGTTTGGCAAGCTGGCCGACGATGCTGCCCGTCGCGCCCGCCGCGCCCGACACCAGCACGGTATCGCCCGCCACAGGCCGACCAACCTTGAACAGCCCGCAATAGGCGGTCAGCCCGGTGGTCCCCAGTACGGACAGCACGGCGGTGGGTGACAGGTCGGTTTCGACTCTGGTCAGCTCTTTGCCATCGGTCAGCAGATATTCGGTCCAGCCGGTGGTGCCGAACACCATGTCGCCGACCGCAAACCTGCCACTGTTGCTCGCCACCACCTCGGCAATGCCGCTGCCGCGCATCACATCACCAATCGCCATCGGGGCGACGTAATCGGCGATGTTTTCCATCCAGCCTTTCTGCGCCGGATCAAAGCCGAGGTAATGCAGCTTCAGCAGCATCTCGCCGGGGGCAGGATCGGCAAGTTCGGTGGTGGTGAGTTTGAAATCATTGTCGATTTCAATCCCGCGGCCGCGCGGATGTCCGTTCAAGAGCCATTGGCGGGTGGTGGTGGGCATCAAAACTCTCCTTGTTTCACTTGCCCTATTGCGAGCGCGGCGCCCGCGCCTCCACGGACAAAAGTGTCAGTCGAGTGGTTCGCCCCCTGTGGTAGTCTCTCACCAAAGGGAGAGCACCATGGGTATCGAGACTCACAAGACCTTCTGCCGTTTCTGCCACGCCAACTGCGCGATGGAAGTCGATGTTGAGGACGGCCCGAACGGCAAGCGCGTGGTCGAAGTGCGCGGCGACCCGCAAGATCCGGCTTACAACGGCTACACCTGCGTCAAAGGGCGCGAACTGCCGGATTCGCACAATTCCGAAAACCGCCTGCATCACAGTCTGGTGCGCAATGACGCGGGCGAATTTGTCTCAACCCCGATGGATCAGACACTGGCCCATGTCGCAGCAGAACTGCGCCGCATCATCGACACCCACGGCCCCCATTCGGTGGCGGTATTCATGGGTTCCGGCGGGTTTCAGAACAGCGCCGCGATGGCTGCCTCGCTGAGCTTCGCGCAAGCCGTGGGCAGCCGCAATTTCTACACCTCGGTCACGCTCGATCAGCCCGCCAAGGTCTTCACCACCCAGCGTTACGGCAAGTGGATGGCGGGGCCGAACACCTTTTCCGAAAGCGACGTGGCGCTGTTCATCGGCAATAATCCGATCGTGTCGCACTATGCGCCCGTCGGGGGCGTCCCACCGTTCAGCCCGTCGCGCCGCATCCGTGACAAAAAGGCCGAGGGGCTGAAGCTGATTGTTGCCGACCCGCGTGAAAGCGATGTCGCGCGGCTGGCCGATATCTATCTGCCAGTAAAGCCCGGTGAGGATCCGGCGATGCTGGCAGGGATGCTCAACGTGATCATTGCCGAAGGGTTGTACGACCGTAATTTCGTCGCCGCCCATGTCGATGGTTTCGATGAACTGGCTGAAGCGGTGAAGGCTTTCCCGCCCGAGGTTGCAGCGGAACGTGCGGGGCTGGACACAGATCAGCTCATCGCCGCTGCAAGGATGTTTGCAGGCGGTTCGAAAGGCTGCGCCACCACCGGCACCGGACCGGAAATGGCGGGCAATGGCACGCTGACCGAATATCTGGTCACCTGCCTCAACACCATTTGCGCGCGCTTCAAGCAGGAGGGTGAAAAGGCCGCGATCCCCGGCGTGTTCAGCCCGTATCAGGACGCTCGCCGCGCGCAGGTCGCCCCGCCGGTACCGATGTTCGGCGCCGAAGGGATGCCCAAATCGCGCTTCCGGGGCTTGGGCCATCTGGGCTGGGAAATGCCCTGCAACGTGCTGGCCGACGAAATCCTCACCCCCGGCGATGGCCAGGTGCGCGCGCTGATTTCGGTTGGCGGCAATCCGGTGGTCGGCTTCCCCGATCAGGCCAAGATGGTCCGCGCTTTGGATGATCTGGAACTGTTCGTACAGATCGACCCGTGGATGAGCGCCAGTGCCAAACGCGCCGATGTGGTGCTCGCGCCGTCGCAATGTCTTGAGCGGGAGGACATCACCAACCTTTCCGAATGGTGGCATGAAGAGCCTTACGCCCGCTATGTCGAGCCGGTGGTGGCCGCGCCAGGGGACGTGATCGACGAATACGAGATGTTCTGGACGCTCGCCCACCACCTCGGCATCACGATGGTGCTGAACGGCGGGCCGCTGCCGATGGATCGCAAGCCGACCAAGCAGGAATTCCTCGATCTGATGGTCACCGGCAGCCTGAAGAAGCCATCGGATGTGCGGGCCGATTGCCAGGCCAATGGCGGCGCGGCGATGATCTATCCAGAGGTTCACCCCAAGGTCGAACCGCTAGACGAAGGCGAATTCCACCGGTTCGATCTGGCGGTCGGCGCGATGCCTTCCGAAATCCTCAAATACGCCAGCAACCCGGCTACGCGCGAAGGGTTTGATTTCCGCCTGATCAGCCGCCGGTCGAAAACGCGGTTCAATTCGATCGGCCACCCGCTGAAGAAACTGCAGGAAAAGACCACCACCAACCCGGCCTATATCCACCCCGATGATATCGCCGCGCTGGGGTTGGAGGAAGGCGGGCTGGTCGCGATCACCAGCCCCCACGCCACCATCCACGGGGTCGTCAAGGCAAGCGACAAGGTGCGCCGCGGCCTCGTGTCGATGGCCCATGCTTACGGCGATGCCGATGCGACCAAGGCAGATGTGCGCGAACGCGGATCATCGACCAATCGGCTGGTGAGCGAGGTGGTCGACTATGATCCGATCACCGGGCAATCTCTGCAAAGCGCGATTCCGGTCAAGCTGGAACCGGCCTAAATTCTTGTAACAACCTCGCTCGTCCTGAGCCTGTCGAAGGACGCGTGTGCATGCTTCGACAAGCTCAGCACGAGCGGAGAGGGAGACCTTACCCAATGCCCACCAACCGCCGTTTCCTGCTGCAACGCCGCCCTGATGGCACGCCTGTCAAAGACGACTTCGAACTCATTACCGAACCCACCCCCGCGCTGGAAGACGGGCAATTCCTGATCCGCAATCACTACGCCTCGCTTGATCCGGCGATGCGCGGGTGGATGGATGCGGAAGGCAATTACATGCCGCCGATCCCGCTCGGCGATCCGGTTCGGGCCAGCACCATCGGCGTGGTCGAGGAAAGCCGTGCCGATGGCTTCGCGCCGGGGCAATGGGTGATGGGTTTAAACGCGCTGGAGGATTATTCGGTCAGCGCCGTCGGCGGCTTCACCCAGCCGATTGACGCGTCATTGGTGCCAAGCGTCACCAACTACCTGTCGATCTTTGGCGCGGTGGGGATGACCGCCTATTTCGGCTTCCTCGAAGTGTGCGAACCCAAACCGGGCGATACCGTGCTAATCAGTGGTGCGGCGGGCGCGGTGGGCAGCCTTGTCGGCCAGCTTGCCAAAATCCACGGCTGCCGCGCGGTCGGCATCGCGGGCGGCCCCGCCAAATGCGCGCGTCTGATCGAAAAATACGGGTTCGATGCCGCCATCGACTATCGCGGCAAGGATGAGGCTGCATTGACCACAGCGATTGCCGAAGCCTGCCCGGACGGTGTTGATGTGATCTTTGAAAATGTCGGCGGGGTCATCCTTGATGCCGGTCTGATGAACTTGAACCTGCATTCGCGCGTCGGCCTGTGCGGGCTGATCAGCGAATACAACACCGCCCCGCGAGGTATCCGCAATCTGTGGCAATTGATCGTCAAGCGCGCGCACATCCGCGGGTTGCTGGTGGCCGATTATGTCCCTCGGTTTGCCGAAGGCGCAGCGCAAATGGGCGTGTGGGCAGCGCAAGGCCAACTCACCATCGATGAGCATATCGATGAAGGGCTGGAACACGCCTTCGACAGCTTCATGCGGCTGTTTGCGGGTACCAATGACGGCAAAATGATCCTCAAGATCGCCTGATCAGATGGCGCGCTCGCTGCTCGTGCTGTCTGGCGGCCACCCATACGAGGAAGGCCCGTTTGAAGCGCTGATCAACGATCTGGGGGATTGGAAGGTCACCCACCTGATCCATCCTGAAGGCGGCGAGGCTGACGCGGCGGATGCTATCCTCGCTGCTGATGCGGTGCTGTTCTACGACATGGCGGGATACACTTTTGCCGATGGCACTGTGACGATGCGCGCGCCGTCGGAGGGGTTCCGCATGGCCATCACCGCGCGGTTCGCTGCGGGCAAGGGCGCAGTGGCGCTGCACCATGCACTGGCCGGGTGGGCTGAGTGGCCCGAATGGCACCACTGGCTGGGTGGCGGATTCCTCTATCAGGCGGGGGAATGGCAAGGGGCCGCCATGCCCGATTCCGGCTATCGTCACGATGTTGCCTACGCGGCGCGGATCATCGCCGATCATCCGGTGACGCGGGGGCTGCCGGAACGCTTCCCGGTCACTGACGAGCTTTACCTCTGCCCCATCGATGAACGCGCCATCATCCCGCTCGCCCGGGCTGAGGGGTTCGCTTTCACGTCTGACAATTTCTACTCCGCCGCCAATGCCGTGGCAGGGGCAATGTTCAGCCGCGAAGGCTGGGATCACCCACCGGGCAGCGACCTGATCGCATGGGAAAGCCGCACCTGCCCCGCCCCACTGGTCTATCTGCAATGCGGCGATGGGCCAGACACTTACGCCAACCCCCACGTGCGCCAAATGATCAGCAACGCGCTCGCCTATACCTCAGGAGAACCCACATGACCCCGCAAGCGACCGTCGAAGCCTTTATCGGCCATTGGAACAGCGGCGATCTGGAGGCGATGTATGCGATGTGTGCGGATGACGTCGTCTGGCATAATATCCCGATGGACCCGGTCGCGGGCAAGGCAGCGTTTCGCGGCGCGGTTGATGGGTTCATGGGCAATGTCGCGGGCTGCGACTGGCAGATCCACGCCATTGCGGCCAACGCCAACACCGTGCTGACCGAACGCACCGACGCCTTTTCCTTCACAGACGGACGCAGCGCCGCCATCCGCGTGATGGGCACCTTTGAGCTCGGCGCAGATGGCCTGATCGCCGCCTGGCGCGACTATTTCGACATGGGCGAATTTCAGCGCGAGTTTCTTGGCGCATGACGCCTGACGCGCAATCCTAACACAAACGTGCATCGCAACAGGGCGGCCGACATGGCTAGGCTGATCCCATCATTCCAAGGGTCTGGAGCCTACTGATATGAACAAGCCCGAAGGCAATGTCTTTGCGCCTGAAACGCTGATCGATCCGTTCGACTATTACCGCGCCGTCCACGATGCCGGGGTCGCTATCGAACATCTCGAAGGGATGAACACCTGGGTCGTCTATAGTTACGATCTGTGCAGCGAGGCGACCACCAAGCCGGAGATTTTCTCCAACGACTTCACCGCACTGATGGGGCGCGAAGCGGATGAGGATATTCAGGCGATTCTGGCCGAAGGCTGGCCCGATCTGCCAACCTTGCTGACTGCTGATGCGCCCGTGCACACCCGCAACCGCAAGCTGGTGAACCTCGCCTTCTCGGCCCCGCGCGTCAACGCGATCGAGGCTGACATGCGGGAGAAATCGATCCAGCTGATCGAAGCCTTTGCCGACAAGGGAGAATGCGAATTCGTCGAGGAATTCGGCGTGCCGCTGCCCGTCGCCATGATCGCCGGGCAAATCGGGCTGGATGACAATCCCAAACAGGTGAAGCTGTGGTCGGATGCGGCAGTCGACCGTTTCAGCCAGATGGTTGACCATGACCGCAAGCTGGAATGTGCGCGCAGCCTGGTCGAATTCCAGCACTATATGAAGGGCCTGATCGATGATCGCCGCGCCAATGGCGGCAATGATCTGCTGACCGATCTGGTTGAAGCCCGGATCGAAGGCGAAACCCCGCTGACCGATCCCGAAATCATGTCGCTGATGCAGCA
>JANQTR010000173.1:0-5316 GCA_030731635.1 Erythrobacter sp.
TAGCGGGGGCGCCTTGACGGTGGATCTGGTGCGCAGCCTTCGCGGGCTGTTCCCCGATGCGCGGCTGTTCCCGATGTACGGCCTGACCGAGGCGTTTCGTTCGACTTTTCTTGATCCGAATTTGGTCGATTCGCACCCGACTTCAATGGGTAAGGCGATTCCCTTCGCAGAGATTCTGGTTATCGATGATAATGGCGAAATCACTGCCGATGGCGAGGAGGGCGAGCTGGTCCATTGCGGGCCATTGGTGGCGCAGGGGTATTGGCAGGATGCGGAACGCACGGCGGAGCGGTTCCGGCCCGCGCCTGCTGCCTCTGCCTATGGCGGCACCGCAGTGTGGTCTGGCGACCGGGTGCGGCGGGCGGCGGACAGTTTGCTGTATTTCGCCGGGCGGCGCGATGCGATGATCAAAAGCGCGGGCAACCGCATCAGCCCAGCTGAGGTTGAGGAGGCCGCGATTGCCACCGGGCTGGTGGCCGAGGCGGTTGCGCTTGGCGTGGCACATGCGCGGCTTGGGCAGGCGGTGCATCTGGTGGTGCGCGGGGCTGGAGAATTCGGGGACGATCAGACCGCGCGGACGGAATTACCCAAGCGGTTGCAACGCGAACTGCCCAATTTCATGCAGCCGGCGGCGATCCACTGGGTTAAGGCCATGCCGATCAACCCCAATGGCAAGATTGATCGCACCGCCTTGCAACGCGAACTTACACAGGAATTTTCGTCATGAAGCCCGTCGGCCCGATCCCTTCTGGCTATGCGTCCATCGATGGCGAGTTGGCGATTGGCGGACAACGTGTAAGCGCGCTTGTGGCCGATGCGGGGCGCACGCCATTGTTCGTCTATTCGCGCAGCCATCTGGATGCCCGGGTTGCCGAATTGCGCGCGGCGTTGCCCGCCCGCATTGGCCTGAATTACGCGGTCAAGGCCAACCCGCACCTCGCGGTGATCGGGCACATGGCGCCGTTGGTCGATGGGTTCGATATTGCCTCGTCAGGCGAACTTGCGCTGTGCATCGCGGCAGGTATCGATCCGGTGCGGATCAGTTTCGCCGGGCCGGGCAAGCGTGATGACGAGCTGGAGGCGGCGATTGCGGCGGGCGTAACGCTTAATTGCGAATCCGAAGGTGAGGCGTCGCGCGCGCTCACCATCGGGGCACGTCTGGGCAAGGCACCGCGGATGGCGATCCGGGTCAATCCGAGCTTTGATATCAAGGGTTCCGGCATGAAGATGGGCGGCGGGGCCAAGCCGTTCGGGGTCGATGCCGACCGCGTGCCCGCGCTGGCCCGCCATGTCATCGATGCAGGGGCCGAATGGCGCGGCCTGCACATCTTCACCGGCAGCCAGACATTGAACGCTGACGCGATCATAGAAGCGATGCGCAACGTGTTGGATCTGGCTGCAAATCTGGCGGATGCCATTGGCCATAGCTTGCCCAAGCTCAACATGGGCGGCGGGCTGGGCATCCCCTATTTCCCCGGCGATACTCCGGTGGACTTGCCGCGTGTCGGCGCGGCGTTGGCAGAGCGGGTGAATGATCTGCCGCCAGTTTTCGCTGAAACCGAACTGTGTATCGAGCTGGGCCGCTATCTGGTGGGCGAGGCCGGAGTATATCTCACCCGTGTGATCGACCGTAAGGTCAGCCATGGGGTGACATATCTGGTGACCGATGGCGGTTTGCACCACCAACTGGCGGCATCTGGCAATTTCGGTACAGTGGTGCGGCGTAACTATCCTTCAGCGATTGCAACGCGTTATGGGGAAGAGGCGATAGAAGAAGTCAACATTGTCGGCTGCCTGTGCACGCCGCTTGATCGGCTCGCCGATGCGGCGGCCATGCCCCACGCCGATGTGGGTGATCTGGTCGCGGTGTTCTGCGCCGGGGCTTATGGAGCCACGGCCTCGCCTGCTGCGTTTCTCGGCCATGGCCCGGCGGCTGAAATCCTGGTGTGACCAGCGCCTGCCGCTGGCCGTTAACCCCTGTAAAACCAGTGTCCCACATCGGGATAGGGGCTGAAATGACGCTACATAACTAATCATATGTTCACCATTTCCGGCGACAAGTGACCCTGTAAGCGCGGATCATGTGTCGCAGGTCGCTCCTGCGGCGTGCACATGGCCCTCGCGCAATTTGGCCAAGGACTTGTACGTCGATGAAATATCCTGCGATTCTCTCGCGTTTTGCGCCCGTTAGCTGCGCTGCTTTGGCGCTTGTCGCCTGTGCTGGCACCGGCAAGGAACTGCCAACCGCGAACTATTCCAGCACCGCCATCGCGCCGAGTGAGCAATACACCATTGGCCCGCTTGACGAGATCACGATCCACGTCTGGCGCAACCCCGAACTCAGTGCCGACAAGGTGCGCGTGCGCCCTGATGGACGGCTGACGATCCCGTTGGTGCAGGATATCCCCGCGGTTGGCAAAACCGCGACTGAGCTGCAGGAATACATCGCGGGCGAGCTGGCGAAGTATATCGAACAGCCGATCGTTTCGGTGATCGTCAACACGCCCGAGGGCAACTTCACCCAGCAAGTGCGGATCATCGGCGCGACAGGGCAGCCGGCGTCCTTGCCGTTCCGCGCCAACATGACCGTGCTTGACGCGATGATCGCGGTCGGCGGGCTCAATGAATTTGCCGCGGGCAACCGCGCCAAGCTGATCCGGCTTGATCGCAAAAGCGGCAGCCAGGTTGAATACCGGCTGCGCCTGTCGGATCTGATCCGCAAGGGCGATGCCTCTGCCAATGTGCTGCTGGTGCCGGGCGATACGATCATTATCCCCGAGAGCCGGTTCTGACGGAGCCGTTGCACCCATGAGCGAAATCTTTGACGAATTGCGCGCAGCGCTGTGGTCGGTCTGGCACCGCCGCTGGCTGGCGATTGCCGTGGCCTGGGGCGTGTGCCTGCTGGGCTGGCTGGTGATCGCGATGATTCCCAATTCCTACGAATCCAAGGCACGCGTCTATGTTGATGTGCAGGATGTGCTGTCCAAGCAGCTCGGCATCTCTGGCGACGGCAAGGAAGAGATCATGCGTGTGCGCCAGACGCTATCGAGCGCCAAGAACCTCGAAAAGGTGATCACTTCGACCCGGTTGGGCGAGGGGATTACCGAACGCGGCGCGCTGGACACCGCGATTGCTGCGCTGGAAAAGAAGGTTCGCGTGACGAGCGAGCAGGACAACCTGTTCGAAATTACCGCCGAAATCGGCCGTAGCGATCTGTCCGACGCCGAAAATGCCGTGCTGGCACGCGATGTTGTGCAGAACCTGCTTGATATCCTGCGCGAAGAACATGTGATCGGCAACCGCACTGGGATCAGCACTGCGATCGGTGATCTTGACCGGCAGCTGGACGAACGCAAGCTGGAGCTGGAACAGGCTGAACAGCGCCGCCTGATATTTGAATCGCAATATCCCGATATGGTCGGGGGTTCGGAAAGCCTGTCGACCAAGGTCCAGCAGGCCCGCACCGAACTGCGCGATGTCGACGCCGATCTGGCGGCGGCGGAAAGCGCACTGGCGGCGATTTCGTCACAGCTGGCGAACACCCCGCGCATGCTCGCCAGCACCGGGCGCGATGCGACCGGGCCGAAGGCGGCGTTGCAGCAGGCGCAAAACCAGTTGGCCGAACTGCGGTCACGTGGGCTGACTGATAACCACCCTGATGTGGTGTCGACCACCAAACAGGTCGCCATCCTTGCCCGTCAGGCCGCAGCGGCCGGCGATGATGTTGGCGGCACACCCAACCCTGCGCACGCATCGCTTATCGCGATCCGGAGCGAACGGCAGGCTGCGGTCGAAGCGCTGCAAGCCCGCCGCGCCGCGCTGCAAAGCAATGCCTCAGGGCTGATCGCAAGTCAGGCGAGCGAGCCGACCGTCGCTGCCGAAGCCAACCGCATCAGCCGCGATTATGATGTGCTGAGCAAGAATTACGAAAAGCTGCTGCAAGACCGCGAAGCGCTGCGCACGCGCGGTGAGGTTGAGGACAAGGCGAGCCAGTTCCGGTTCGACATCATCCAGCAACCCGGCGTTCCGCAGAAACCAGCCGCGCCCAACCGTCCGCTGCTGCTGTTTGGTGTGCTGATCGTCGGCCTCGGCGCAGGTGCGGCGGTGGCTTATGCGCTGGCACAACTGAAATCGAGCTTTGCGACGTCGCAGAAACTGGAACGCGCATTTGATCTGCCGGTAATCGGTTCGATCTCGCTGACGGTCTCCGAAGCGGCGCGCGCGATCGAGCGCAAGCGACTGAAACAATTTGCAGGGGCCTGCGGGGCGTTGGTGGCGGTGTTCGTGGTGTTGATCGCCATTGAGACGATCGCCGTCGGGTCGATCGCGTGATCGGTGGCGCCAAAATGAGAACAGCACAATGACCGAACAAGGCAAAATCGACCGCGCAGGTGCGACACCCGCTTCGTTGTTTGAACGCGCAGACGCCGCTTTCGGACTAGGCCCGGTGCGCGTGCCGGTGGTGCCGCCGGTGCCCGAATCCCCGCGCCGTGCTCCTGTGCAACCGCCCGTACAGCCGCGACCGCAGCCGCAGGCCCAGATGGAGGCACCGCTGCCACAGGCCTCAGCCTCAGCCGCCCCGGCGCTTGCGCCCGAAAAGCCCAAGGCCGTGGCATTCTGCGGGCCGTTTGCGGCAATTGATCGCGATCATTTGCGCGACGGGGGCCTGATCGTGCCCGAAGACGCGGTGACCGGGTTGTTGGAAGAATTCCGAATCGTCAAACGCGAACTGCTGGCCGATGCCCGCGCCGGTGACAGCGCGCTGGCGCGCCGCATTCTGGTGTGTTCGCCCCATCCCGGTGAGGGCAAGACATATTGCGCCACCAACCTGGCGATCGCGCTCGCAGCCGAACGCGGGCTTGAGGTGTTGCTGGTGGATGCCGATGTGGTCAAACCCTCGGTCGCCCAGCGGCTCGGGATCGATGCCCACCAAGGCCTGATGGATGCACTCGCAGATCCGTCGATCCTGCCTGAACGCCTTGTGATTGCGACCGATATTGACGGATTGTTCGTGCTGCCTGCGGGCACGGCGACATCGCTTGATGCCGAATATCTTGCCAGCGCACGCACGGGCGAAGTTCTCGACCGTCTGACCGAAGGCGCGCCTGACCGGATCGTGATTTTCGATACGCCGCCTGCGCTTGCGGCTTCGCCCGCTGCGGAACTGGCTGCCCATGTCGGACAGGCCTTGCTGGTGGTGCGAGCCGATGAGACCAGCCGTGCCGCGCTGGAGGATGCACAGCAACTGCTGTCGGCCTGCGGCGATATCAAATTGTTGCTCAATGCCGCGCGCTACAGCCCTTCGGGTCGGCGTTT